>JAIRQG010000071.1 GCA_031256615.1 Candidatus Methanoplasma sp.
CCATTGGCTAAGGGTCAATGTTTTCTGTTATGCCACCGAGAACGAAGAGGCGATCCACGACGCAATGGCGGAACTGCTCGGCACCGCCGAGTTCGAGTGTGACACAACGGACAGCGAACACGGAAACCATATACTGATCCTCAGCGGCGAGTTCTCCAAGCAAAAAGAAATAATGCCGATCTTCCTTAAATTCGGGAAGGAGTTCACGGATGACCTGAAAGGTCATCTCGAAGAAAGGATCGATGAGGACTGCGTTTTTTATTTAAGATTGGATAAACAGGAACTTGTGCAGGGAAGATATGTGACAGCGCATCACGGCGATGTTCTTTCGGTCACGGGCAAGATAGTATCGCATCCGGCCAAGAAAGAAATAGCCATAGGGAAAATGGAGGAGTTCCTCAATTCTCTTTCTTTTCAAGACAACAGCGGGCCTCTCCCATAATAGGATATATCCTTGCCTCTTTTACGCGGCGGCTTTTCATAGACCTTACCACTATCTTTGAGTTGCCCAGGTCAACAGCGTCGCCTCTCTTGGGGATCCCGTCTATCGCTTGGGATATGAATGCGCTTATGGATTGGCCGTGAAAATCGCCTGCAATGAATTCCAACCCCAGTCTTTTCATCACTTCGAATATGTTGGCCTCTCCGGGAACGGTAAAGCCCCCGTCCTTTTCTTCGTTTATGGGGTACACCGCCTCATCGCTTTCATCCCATATGTCTCCGACAAGTTCCTCCAGGATGTCCTCCATCGTCACCAGGCCTAAGGTCCTGCCGAAGTTGTCCAAGACAATGGCTATCTGTATGTGCGTTTTCTGCATATCGCTGAGAAGAGTAGCGATGTTCGTGTTCTCGGGGACGAACTTCACAGGCATGATCACATCCTCGATCGTGAAATTCTCATCCCTTACGTATCTGGAGAAGAAATCCTTCGTATGGACCGCGCCGATGATTCGGTCCACGGATTTATCGTAAACGGGTATCCTGGAGTATTCGGACTCTATGAATATTGTTTTAAGGTCCTCTATGTCCGCTTTAATATCCGCAATGGTCATGTTTGATCTGGGAGTATACATCTCAGAGACCTTGATGTCGTCGAACTGCATTGCAGATTTGATGAGCTCTCCTTCGCTGTGCTCAAGCGCCCCCTCTTCAGTTACTTCATCGATCATCACGTGAAGTTCGTCCTCAGTGAACGAGGGAGCTTCCGCAGAATCGTTCTTGGCGCTTCTCGACAGGAAGTTCGTGAGTTTCATGAATGCCCACAGTATCGGCGCAAGTATCGTCATTACCATGCGAAGGGAACCGGCAAACCTCAGCGCATAGCGCTCGGCATTCCTTTTTGCCAGGGTTTTCGGGGTTATCTCCGCGAATACCAATATTACCGTTGCAGTGAGCACCGTCGCGATGATCACACCCCACATGACGCCGAACAGCTCTGAGCACAGCATCGTCGCGAGAGTTGAGATCGCAACATTAACAATGTTGTTTCCAACAAGTGCGGTCGTCAGGAGTTTTTCGTAGTCCTCGTAGTTCTTAAGAGCTTTCTCTGCATTCTTGCGGCCCTCGTATGCAAGATTCTTGACCCTTATGGGGTTCATGCTCGTATAGGCTGTCTCCGAGCAAGAGAAATAGGCCGATAATACAATCAGCACTACTATCAGGGAAATGACCATTATTAGGAACAACAGATCCATCGATTACACCATTCGGACGGAGGCCTTCTCAAGTTCCCTCCTGCCTAACAGGTGTTCTATCCAAAGCAAGAATATAAAACTTTATGGAGAAACCGGTAAAGCCGATGCGGTTGCCCCGTTCTATGTATTTTATTGCTTTATTATAGATATTAGTAACAGTATGGTAACATTCGTAGATGCAACATGCACGGACTCAACGCGTCCTCATAACACTTATTCGGAAGGCATAATAAAAGACCCATACAGGAAAAAAAACCGTTATTTTACGCATAAAAGTTAAATATGGGTAAGTATGGTTATGTATTATGTCATTCCTTGACAACAAAACCGTTGGACTGGTGCTTATAATCATCGGTCTTCTAAACCTGGTAGCGGGTATCGCTCGCGCGGTTAATGGTGTCTTAGACACAGAAGGGACATACCTTATAATCGCCGCTATCTGCTATGGGATTGCCAGCTTGATATCAGGAATACTCATACTCGGATATGGTATTAAGGTCCGTGGCGGACCCAACGACGAGTCTGATATAGTCTCCGGACTCATCATAGTCATCGGAACCGCAACGATCCTTAACGCGATATTCCTCGCGGCAGGAACGTTCTTCACGAACTATGATTCAGATGCGGGGCTCGGAACTTCAGTATGGGCTGCCATCGTAACCATGGTCGTACAGATCATCGTAGGTCTGATACTGATATGGGCCGGAAGAAAGGTGGGAGGCAAGAGCAAGAACGTAATCAGCAAGGTCCTTTGGGTTCTTCTGGTGGTCATATTCTTGATATTGGCCGTACTCCAGTTCATAGCCCTCTTTGGCTTTGACTTAGGCACTCTTAATGGTATACTTGCACTGGTAGCCGCAATCTGTTGGGCTATCGTCTACATATACCTCTTCATTGCGATGCTGTCCAAAGACGTGAAAGAATCGATGGGCATCTGAAGTCAGGGCGCAATCCCATAAACCTTTTCTCAAACCCAATTTTTCTTCCATTTTTGCTTGATCCCCAATACTTTATATGAGATCAGAAATGAAGAAAGAACAGAACGGTTTCATACGCGCTGCGGCATCACTGCCTTTTCCTATTTTATTATATATTAAAAAGGCGTAATCTAGGAAAGGAGCGGGCACAATGCCGGTTGAATTCAAATATGAAGTTGTCGAGAGGATCGCAGTCCTCTCAGAATCATCTAAAGGTTGGACGAAAGAGTTGAACCTGATCAGATGGAATGACAGGGATCCCAAGTACGACATAAGGGAATGGTCTCCAGACGGAGAGAAGATGGGAAAAGGCATCACGCTTTCCGATGAAGAAGTGGCGATACTGAAAAGCGCCCTTGAGAGCAGGGACATCTGAGAGTCCTCCTTAAAACCACTTAAAAACACCGTTTACGGCGGGAATCAATAGCAACGTTTTTAAACTGAATGATATGTGTAGCTATAGGCATTCAAATATTGCTCCTAGTCCATCGTTGAAGAGGCAAAGGTAGAGTATTGGGAATACCCAAAATATAAGAGGAAGAAAAAATGGCCTACGGAAGCGGAGGATACAGGGGTGGCGGAGATCGCAGAGATCAGCCCAAAGAATACTTTAAGACAAAATGCTCAGACTGCGGCAACGAGTGCGAGGTGCCGTTCAAGCCCACACAGGGAAGACCTGTATACTGCAGGGACTGTTTCAAGAAGCACCAGCCAGAAGGAAGGAGCGGCGGCGGCGACAGAAGGAGATTCTAAACCTCCTTTAAACATTTTATTTAATCACCTTATTTTTGTCACGATTTTTCAGTGATTCTGCTATTTCGACCTTGTAAAAAACATTCCAGAGAGATAATCCTATCAAGAACAGGGCGGTTCCGGCGCATAAGAAGATGATCCCGGCGGTTCGGTATCCGGTATAAAACATCGCCAGTCCG
>JAIRQG010000104.1 GCA_031256615.1 Candidatus Methanoplasma sp.
TTTTCCGCGAGAGGAACTATGCCGTCGGAAACTTCACCAATCTTCTGAACGGGCTCTGCATAGGAGCGGCGACGTTCCTGCTGATATTCTATTTCCAGGGGCCGTGCGGGATGGACGCCCTTACCGCAGGCATAATGCTGATCCCGAGCGGTCTGCCGATGATGATAGTAGGCCCTCTTTCCGGCAGATGGTCCGATAAGTACGGACCGAAACTGCTCACCACCGGAGGGCTGGCTCTGACAACGGTCTCGTTGGCAGGGCTGGCGTTCGTCGACGCCAGCACCTCGCTCTGGCTGGTAGGTGTCCTTATGGTCATCATGGGCATCGGCGGAGGGATGTTCATGTCGCCTAATGCAAGCTCGGTCATGGCCGCCGTTCCTCCGGAACGCCGCGGAATAGCGTCAGGCGCGAGGATAATGCTCCGTAATACAGGGACGATGTTCAGCCTGGCGATCGCGTTCCCGCTGGTCCTCTCGGGGCTCAACCCGGAGGACATGCTGCATATATTCTTAGGCGAAGGCACGGGACTGGTCAGCTCTGAGGCCATATCTGCTCTCGTGAGCGGTCTCCAAGAGGCATTCATCATCTTTGCGATAATATCCGCGGTATCAGTTGCGGTGGCGCTGATGAAGCCCGGCAGGAAGACTGCGTAAGCAGGTTCCCTGCAGGGCGGATCCATTTTACTGCGGTCATTTGCATTATGGTGAAAGAACGGCAACATTTTTTCTGCGTTCTCAGGATCATGGACTCAATAAGCAACAATCAGTGACACAGTTAAGACAGATTGCTTATTTTCGTGTAAAATCAATGGGAGTAATTTCTTATTTTCGTGTATAATACGCGTCTGCAATTTTTGATTTTCGTGCATAAACTGATATATCATGCAATCTATCAAAGTAATGATAAAATGGAATTGGAGAGAAAGGCATACAGCAAACTGGTCGAATGGAAGGAGACCAGCAAAGGCTCCACCGCACTTCTTATAAACGGGGCCAGACGTGTCGGGAAAAGTCATCTTGCCGAAGAGTTCGGAAAACGAGAGTATGAAAGTTATATCATATTGGATTTTGCACAGGACGGCAAGAGCATAAGATCTATGTTCGAAGATGACATGGAGGACCTGGATTTCTTTTTCAGCAAGCTTTCCGCACTGAAGACGACCAAACTTCACAAAAGAAGATCCTTGATCATACTTGATGAAGTGCAATGCTTTCCGCTTGCCAGGCAAAGGATCAAAGCATTGGTTGCCGACGGAAGATATGATTACATCGAGACAGGCTCGCTCCTTTCTATAAAAGCTAATGTCAAGGATATCCTCATCCCTTCTGAAGAGGTTCGGTTCACATTGAATCCTTTGGATTTTGAGGAATTCCTGTGGGCAATGGGGGACAGGGCCTCGGCGGAATATTTAGAGGCATGCTTCAGGAACAGAAAGCAGGTCGGCGACCAGATCCACAAGAATATGATGAACCGCTTCAGAGAATATATGCTCGTGGGCGGTATGCCGGGGGCGGTATCGATATATGCCGAGACAAAGGATTTCGCCGCTGCGGACCTGATCAAGAGGTCCATTCTGGACCTTTATAGGGATGACATAACGAAATTCGCTGCCGGCTATGAGAGGAAGGTCGTGTCGATATTCGACCAGATACCTTCGCAGCTGTCCAAGAAAGAGAAAAAGTTCTCTCTGTCGTCTCTTGGCAAGGATGCCAGATCGCGCACCTATGAGGATGCGTTCATGTGGCTGGCGGATGGGATGATCGTCAACCAATGCTTCAACGCCACGGATCCCACTGTTGGATTATCGATGAATCTCGACCAGACCACCCTGAAATGCTATATGGCCGATACGGGGCTGCTGGTGACCCATGCCCTGTTCGATAAGGACTATTCCGAGAACCTGATCTACAGATCTATACTCCTTGATAAAATAAATATCAATGAAGGCATGATCATGGAGAACGCCGTCGCCCAGGCTCTCCGAGCGAACAGACACAAACTGTTCTTCTATTCCCAGAGCAGGACATCCAAAGAGGACCCTGAAACCCGCGAGAGCGTTATCGAAAATGCGGTCGAGATCGATTTTCTTATAATAAGGGATGGTAAGGTATGCCCTGTAGAAGTAAAGTCCTCAAGATACAACAAGCATTCGTCCTTGGATAAGTTCTCGAAAAGATTCGGGAAGCGCATCGGACAACCCTATATCATATACACCAAGGATCTGAGGGTCGACGGCGGGATGATTTTCATCCCGATATACATGTCCATGTTCCTCTGACCCTGCCCCGCGCCGGGAACGACAAAACTGACGAACGCCGGCTGCCGAGACCGTCTGCGGATGGGACGGGAAGACCGTTGACGGCTTGGGCGGTGCACACTGTCAGAATGTATGTGAAGGCAGTATGGGTTCATGAGTCCGGACGGCGTGGCGGTTGTGCCCAGGCACATGAAGGATTGATGCAGATAAGATAAAGAACAGCCTTGTACTTCTTTCCGCGTGGACATAGAGCACGTTATCCGCGATATGAACAGACATATACCCGTCTCAAGGAAAACGCTCCTTGAATATCTGGAGTCGGGGGAGGATACATATGAGACCAAGGACGGTCAGAAGTGCTCGGTCGACAGGAAGGACCTGGAGTTCCTTGCGGGAAAATGCACAGAGATAGAGA
>JAIRQG010000002.1 GCA_031256615.1 Candidatus Methanoplasma sp.
AGAAGGTAAAAATCAGGTCAAGGCTCTGAAGCTGGCGATTGAGACTGGTTCGAAGAAATTCCTTGAAGGAGATGCGCCCAGACTCATAGATGAGTGGCAAAAAGTTCCTGAGACTTGGGATGCAGTGAGATTCGAGGTCGATCATCGTGACAAGGTAGGACAGTTCATACTCACCGGCTCCTCCACTCCTCCAATGGAGTCTGTAATGCATTCAGGAGCAGGACGGATAGCCAGAGTCACCATGCGCCCGATGAGTCTTTTCGAATCTGGAGAATCCAACGGACATGTGTCTCTGAAAGACCTCTTTTATCCAGACAGCAAGGTTGATGGTTATTCCGAGCTGACTGTGGAACGTTTGACATCAGCCCTCACGCGCGGCGGATGGCCCAAAAGCATAAACGATGCTACAGGTAACGCATCTAGAATCGCGTCGCAGTATGTCCGAGCTATAGTGAACTCCGATTTCTTTCAACAAGAGGGGATAAAAAAGGACCCTGCCGTCGTCAAAAAGATAATCGAATCTATTTCACGCAACATCTCCACACCAGCCAGCAGAGAAACGATCCGCAGAGATGTCAACGGCATGGAGGGCACCATGACAGATATTACCCTTACCGAATATCTCAGACTGATGGAAAGGATATTTCTGATCGAGAACCTCCCTGCCTGGAATCCGCATATGCGATCTCGAACAAAGTTGATGAAGATGCCAAAGTGGCACTTCGTCGACCCTTCTATTGCCACTGCAGCTCTGATGGTATCTTCCGAGGCCCTTCTCATGGACTACAACGCCTTTGGGCTGTTGTTCGAATCCTTATGCATCAGAGATCTGCGCGTATACTCCCAACCTTTGGATGGTGAAATAAGATATTTCTGCGATAAGAACGGAAAAGAGGTTGACATCATTTTAGAACTGCCGGGAGGGAAGTGGGGCGCAATAGAGGTAAAGCTTGGAGATGACTACATTGACGAGGGAGCAAAAAATCTCCTAAGGCTGCGGGACAACATCGATACGGAGTACATGAAGCAACCATCTTTTCTCATGGTACTTACGGCGGGACAGTTCGCATATAAAAGGCAGGATGGAGTTCTGGTTGTGCCGATAGGATGTCTCAGAGACTAATCGGTCCGTCTCACAAAACTGTTTGAACCCATATGACGTGTCATTCTACTGCACCGAACTCTGAAATTGAGTAGACCATCAAGTATTATAACTTGGCACATATATCCAACTCCATCCGGCTCAGGGAAGGATATGGATACCGCAGAAAAAGCTGACAAAAACGCCAACGACGGAATGTACGTGGTCGTCAACAACAAAAAATTAAGGTGCGGTTACACCACAGGCTCGTGCGCTGCGGCCGCCTCGAAAATGGCCGCGACCATACTCCTCGGCGGAGAAAGTAAAGACTCTGTGGAAATAGTGACCCCCAGAGGAACCCTCCTTTCTCTTAAAGTGGAGGATATCCGCGTATCAGACAGCAGCGTGACATGCGCCGTCAGGAAGGACGGCGGTGATGACATTGATTCTACTCATGGCATGCTTATCTGCTCAACTGTCCGTAAAAGAACGGACGGCATGATCGTGCTCGACGGAGGAGACGGGATAGGACGGGTGACCAAAAAGGGTCTTGATCAGCCGGTCGGGAACGCTGCGATAAACAGGGTCCCGAGAAGCATGATAAAAGAGGCCTTGGAAGATGTCTGCGAGAACTTTCATTTCAAAGAGGGGCTGACAGCGATAATATCCGCACCGGAAGGAACGGGGATATCAAAAAAGACCTTCAATGGCAGGCTGGGCATCATAGGCGGAATATCCATACTCGGAACGACCGGTATAGTTGAACCGATGAGCGAGACCGCACTGATCGATACCATAAAGACAGAACTGAACATGAAAAGAGCCTCTGGAGATGAGTTCGTTTTGATCGTGCCGGGCAACTACGGCAGAGACTTCTCCGATGAGATGGAAGGGCTTGACGGGGACCTCGCGGTCAAATGCAGCAATTTCATAGGGGACACAATTGACCATGCGGTAAAGCTCGGCTTTAAAGGATTCCTTCTCGTCGGCAATCTCGGAAAGATGGTGAAGCTTGCCGGAGGCATAATGAACACTCATTCCAGATGGGCCGACTGCAGGATGGAGATCCTCTCTGCAAACTCTATTCTGGCAGGGGCGGATGCGGAGACGGCAAAGAAGATAATGTCCTGTATATCGACGGATGACGCTTTGGACATACTGAGCGAAACAGGCACGATGGAAAAAACGATCAATGAGATAACGGAGAAGATCGCATTCCACCTCAATCACAGGAGCGGTGAGGGAATGCAGACCGAATGCATAGTGTTCTCCTCAAAATACGGAAAACTCGGCGAGACCTCGGGAGCGGCAGTTCTTTTGGAAAAAGTAAAGGATCAGGTGCGATGATGAAGATAAGGATAATAGCATTCTCTAGGAGGGGCTGCGAACTCGGACAGAAAATATACGGATCGCTTAGCGAGCATGAGTGCCGGTTGTATTCAAAGACCTCTGCAGATGCCGCTGGTACCGAGAAAGTGGATGGATCTGTGTCCGATTGGACAAGGGAGTCATTCGAAGCTGCGGATGCGATCGTGTTCATCGGCGCGACCGGCATCGCCGTTAGGTACATCTCGCCGTTCGTGAAGAATAAGATGAAAGATCCAGCAATAATATCCATTGATGAACTGGGACAGTTCGTCATATCTCTTCTTTCCGGCCATATAGGCGGAGCGAACGATCTCGCAAAGGAGATAGCCGAGAAGATCGGTGCTGTTCCTGTCATAACAACTGCAACGGACATCCATAGAAGATTCTCGGTCGACTCATACGCCGAAAAGCATAATATGCACATCGGGAGCATGTCTCTGGCCAAGAACATATCATCGCTCATTGTGGACGATAAAAAGGTAGGATTGGCCTCAGATGTTCCGATAAAAGGCGGGATACCGCCGGAACTGGACCTCAACGGGAAAGAAGGACTTGGCATATTCATCTCATACGGCAGATCGGAAGGCCCCTTCGCAAGTACACTGAAGCTCACACCGAGATGCCATGTGCTCGGGATAGGATGCAGGAGGGGAGTTCCCGCCAATAGGCTTGAGGCATTCGTTAACGAGATACTCAGCGCGGAGGACATCTCCTTCAAAAGCGTGAGGGCGGTCGCAAGCATCGATCTGAAAAAGGATGAGGCCGGGCTGCTGAAGTTCTCAAGGAGGATAGGGGTTGAGCCGGTATTCTTCTCATCTGACGAATTGGCATCCCTGCCTGATATGGGATTCACACCGTCAGAGATGGTGAGGTCCGTCACAGGCGTGGATAACGTATGCGAAAGAGCGGCCTTCGCCGCATCCCGAAACGGAGAAATAATAGTAAAAAAGACCTCCTGGGACGGGATGACCCTTGCTGTAGTGAGGGAACCTTTCTTTGTTGATTTTGAGGTGTAATGATATGCAGAGCGGGGACAGAGTGATAGTGTTCGCGGGGACGACGGAAGGAAGAGTGGTCACAGAATATCTGGGAAATGCCGGGATCAATGTGCTCGCATGCGTGGCGACCGAGTTCGGAAGACAGTTCATAAAAGAGAACGAGCACATCAGAGTATCGTCTGAGAGGCTGGGCGAAGAAGGGATCAGACGCATAATGAAAGAGGGTTGTTCCTGCGTGATAGACGCGACGCACCCATATGCGGTCGTCATTTCCGGAAAGATCAGGGCCGCCTGTGAGGATACCGGGTCCGAGTACATCCGCTTGGTGCGCGCAGAGAGCTGCGAGCACGATGACATCGTCACTGTTCCAGACATACCGTCCGCTGTCGAATATCTTAGCGGTACCGATGGGAACATACTCATCACGACCGGAAGCAAAGAGCTTGACAAGTACACAGCGATAAAGAACTACAAGGACAGAGCATTCGCAAGAGTGCTGTCCATGCCGACCGCATCGCAGACGTGCGCGGACATAGGATTCGAGGGCAGGAATCTGTTCTGCATGCAGGGTCCGTTCTGCGAGGAACTGAACTACGGTCTCCTGAAACAGATCGATGCAAAATACATGGTGACCAAAGATTCAGGAGAACCAGGAGGATTTGAGGAAAAGGTCAGGGCCGCCAAAAGAGCGGGAACGAAGATAATATTGATCTCCAGGCCGAAGGAAACAGAAGGCTATGGGTTAAAAGATATCATGGATTTGCTCAGCAAGAGATTCGGCATAAAGCGGGAGGAATCAAGCATTCCTTCCCGCCGCAGGATCGCGGTCGTCGGCATCGGAATGGGCAATGAAGACACCCTCACGATAGGTGCCAGAAGAGCCATCGATGAGGCCGACCTCCTGGTGGGAGCGGAAAGGATGGTGAGGTCTGTATCAAGAGGGCAGGACTCTTTCATTGAATACAGATCCGATCAGATAATCAGATACCTTAACGAAAATCCAAAATACAGAAAGATAGCGGTACTTGTGTCCGGAGATACCGGATTCTACAGCGCCGCCAAAAACCTGATGGAACAAATAGACACTTCGGTCTTTGACGCAGAGGTTAAATGCGGGATCTCATCGGTCTCATATCTGTGCTCGATAACTGGGTCGTCATGGGACGATGCGTTTGTTATGAGCGCGCACGGCAGGGATGCGAACATTGTCGGCGCGGTACGCATGAACAGCAAGGTCATCGTTCTGCTTGACGGCGGCGAAGGCGCAAAGAAGATGTGCGCGGAACTCAAAGAGTACGGCTTGGATAATGCGATCGTTACACTGGGTCAGGACCTCGGTCAGACCGGTGAACGGATATCAACGGGAAGGCCGTCAGACCTTATGGGCACGGAGTTCGGCGGACTGTGCATTGCCATGATAGAGAACCCGGAGGCCTGCAGGAAGAACCCCCTCGGGATACATGATGAACTCTTCATCAGAGGCGACGCACCCATGACAAAGGAAGAGATAAGATCCCTTTCTGTGGTGAAACTGAAACTCGAAGAGGATTCAGTGCTCTTTGACATCGGTGCCGGAACAGGATCTGTCGCGGTCGAATCCGCGCTGTGCATACCGCATGGAAAAGTGTATGCTGTGGAAAAAGAAAAGGACGCCGCAGATCTCATCAGACAAAACAAGATTAATTTCGGAGCACAAAATCTGTATATCGTGGAAGGGCATGCGCCGGAGGCGCTGGATGATCTTCCAGCACCGTCCCATGTGTTCATCGGCGGATCGTCTGGGAACTTGAAGGAGATAATGGGATCATGCCTTCGCAAGAACCCGAAGGTGAGATTTGTGATAACCGCTATAACACTGGAAACCATATCGGAGATGGTCCGCTGTTTCAACGAACTCAGCGTCAATGAGGAAGAGATCCTCTCGATCAGCGTCTCAAGATCGAAAAAGGCAGGCAGTTACCATCTTATGACCGCTCAAAATCCGATATACATCGGCGTTTGCACGGGCGCGGTCCGGTGACGCGGGACCTTTGACAGCAAAGATGGGAGTGTGCCCTCAGCGGCGGTTCTGCCGTTCTGTTTTCTCCTTCTCTGTATTCTCTTTCTTTTGTTTCTCGAGGCCTTCTATTTCCGCCTCGAGTTTTTTGATCTCTTCACAAAGTTTGACAACATCGTCGCCTAATGAGGTCTCGTCTTTGCAATATGCGGTATAGATCAGCGCACCGATCTCTCTTTGTACCTTCTCAATATCGCCTTTCTTACCGCTGATCTCAAGGTTGAAACGTGCCTCTTGCGTTTTCTCTGAGCCGTAGCTCGCCGTGTCCTGCACCAGATTCTTTATCATTCCCATTTTATCGCCTCATTCCACAAGTTTGTGATATTTATATGCCGGCTCTCCTTCGTTGAAACAGTATTTTATCGTAGCGAAATTCTTTTTGAGAGCTTTGACATCTTCTTTTACTTTCTTCGGGTCCTCTTTCTTCTTGACGACGCGTGCGATGAGTTCGGCGACTTCCTTCATCTCGCTTTCTTTCATGCCCGTCCTCGTAAGCTCCTGCGTTCCGAGCCTGAGACCGGACGGCCTTACGGCGCTGGTATCGCTGGGGAGCATGTTCTTGTTGCAGATGATGTTGGCATCTTCGAGAAGCTGTGCGCATTCTTTCCCGCCTCCGAATGCGGAGACGTCAAGCGCTATCGCATGGGACCTTGTGAACCCAAGGTTGGGGCAAAGCACCGGTATCCCATGTTCATAGAGAGCTTCTCCCAATGCTCTTGCGTTCTTGCATGTCTGCGCGGCGTAGTCTTTTGCGAAGACCTGCATCTCCGCAAGCGTCATCGCCAATGCCGCCATCGCATGGAGGTGGTGGCTGGATGTCACGCCTGGGAACACTGCTTTCTGTATCTTCTTTTCCTCTTCCTCTGTAAGATTCGAACCGAGTATCATGCCGTGGTTCGGTCCGGGGAATGTCTTGTGCGTTGATGATGAGACAATGTTCACTCCGTCATCGAAAGGTTTGTGGAACTTTCCTCCGGCGATAAGACCCAGAACATGCGCGCAGTCCTCCCAGACAAGACAGTCTATCTCATTGAACGTGTCCATCAGCTCTTTTATCGGCGGAGGGAAAAGGAACACAGAGAGACCGAACTGAGCTATCTTCGGTTTTTCTTTTTTGAGCAACTTTATCGCACCGTCCACATCGATGTTCATGTCCTCGGTGTTGAAGGGATAGTTCACCGATCGTATCCCTCTCTGCCCGAACGCACCGAACTCACATGTCGAGATGTGCGCCCCCTGAGCAAGGGCACATGTCGTGATCGTATCCCCGGGGTTAGCAAAAGCAAAAAGAACGGCCATGTTCGCGACCGTTCCGGAAACAGGTCTGACATCTGCGAACTCGGCTTCGAAAAGCTTTTTGGCAAGTTCGGTCGCTTTTATCTCTACTTCGTCAACGTAGATGTTTCCCTGATAGTATCTTTTTCCGGGGAGTCCCTCAGCATATCTGTCTGCGAAATCCGATATTAAGGCCTCCTTTGCAAGAGGGCTCATGAGATTCTCGGATGCGATCATGGGGATGCACTCCTCGAACCATTTATTGTGCTGCATTATCTTCTCTCTGATGAAACGGCCGTCATCTGTCATCATAAGTATCAATGACCCTAACGTAGCATGGATAAAAAAGAGTTGCTTCCCTGCTGTCTTTCAAAAAGTGCGGTCCGCCGCAGAGCCACATAGCCTGGTTAATAGGTCATGGACTTTCATGCGGTGTTTCACTGAAGGTTTAGACCGCATATGGTAATGCCTGAGTTGACATTGACACGGACGAACCCTAACTGACCGTCCCCTATCAACTTGGATTGTCAGCGGGCTTCTGTCAAAACCGCAACAAGCGCCCATGCAAACAGATGCGCAGGGCGCGATTTACATTCTGGCAGGTCTTCTTTCTACCCTCATTGCATATGGTCTGTACAGAATTCCGATCAATCACGTTTTTGGCCTGCGTGTTCTTCATGGCGAAGAACAGCTATTGAAGAGAGGATGAACGCGATGGTACATATTATTAATGTAAATTCGATCGGCGTATCCCAACCGTTCAAGTATACCTGAATACTGGATATGAACAACAACGCAAAAGAAATCATCAATACTATAATGCTTAAACGCATCTTATTTTCTTCCCTCATTTTACCACAGCCTACAACCTCGCAAGTTCATATCAGACTGCTTATTCCGTATTTCTTTCAGCACTCTGAATGAAGCCCTTAATGGACCTTTTCATTGCTCGGAGACCAAACGGGTAGCAGGCGGTCCGGAGTATATAATCATATTTGCTGCTGCCAGGGTGGATCATATGTGGTAAAAACAGTCGGATTCTCATACCGCTCTCGTAAAATCCCATGATAAGGGGTTCAAACTCCTTTCCTGTGCCTCTTCCCTTACACATCGGAAAGTCCTTCCTCGTTCTAAAATCTACTTTAATAAAGTGGTGCCGCGGGTATTCCGCGGCTTTGAGTGTTTTTCAAACGGTTTGTGTTGCGCAGTGCTCAGCCGTCAGTGCTGTCTTCCGTCCCATCGAACCTGAAGCTGACCGCAGTCAGGATAAGGGTCGCAAGAAGCAGGATGAACATCAGCAGCGTCCACTTGTCCATCGGCGCAACCGGCAGACTCCAGTCTTCAGTGATGAAGAAGATTATCACCGATATTATGCCGATGATCAGCGCAAGGACCCTGAAGATCAGAGCGGTCTTGGACCTCTTCTCTTCGTTGTCCTTTCTGAAGCGGTCCCTTCCAGCAATGACGGCGATGATGCCTGTGAACACCGCCAGTATTGCGCAGACCAGATTCAGGACGGCCCACTCGCCGTTCCCGCCTTCTACATTGCTGTTTCCGCCGTTCCCGCCTTCTCCATCTCCACCGTCTCCGCCGTTTCCACCGTCTCCGCCGTTTCCGCCTCCGCCGCTGTATCCGCCACCAGTTCCGCTTCCGCCTCCGCCGTTTACGTCACTGACAACCTCGATCGTATGATCGGCTATGTCATTGGTGAAGGTATATTCGCCGGATGCCAATTCTACTGGCGATATCTCAACGCCGTCCACGTAGACCGTCAATATATGGTACCCGTCTTTAGCTGAGAATGTGAATGTCTTATTATCCCCGTGCGCAACGGATACAGTCCCGCTCGGAGTTATCTCGGAACCGTCATCAGCGGAGGCTGTGATGCTGTATTCAAGAGATGTTTGCTCGAACACCGCATGTATGACATTGGTCCCGCTTGCAAGCTCATTGTAATTCACCGCAAGGTTTCCATTCAGTGCATCATTTGTCTTGTCAAACACGGAGCCGTCCCCTGCCGTCAGGATCACAGATTTGATCTCCCATCCGGGCGAGGGAGATATCACAAAGCTATCGATGACCCCATCAACATCTAATGTCGCCTGATATTCGGGGCCGCCGGGAGAATCGATGTAGAATTCGCCTCCTCCCGAACTGGTAACGTCCAATGCCATAGCGGCGCTCTTGAGAACATTGAGCAGAACTATGCCGTATCCTCCAACGGCGGTGCCTTCCGCATCTGCCATAAGCGGCACAGTGACCTTAAGGCCGTTCGCGGTTCTTGTCGGAACATCTACTGAAAAACACTGTTCCCCAAGAATAGCCCCGTCTTTTCCCATCGGCTGTATCGCCGCTATCCACTCATAGTCATCTGGATCTATGCCTGGCGGATATGTTATGATCAGATCGGATTTACCCGTTGTTTTTGTTATCTGATACCAAATGCCGGTGTTCGGCACCGGAGAGTATCCGTTGTACTCATTCTGAACTGTAGCTCTGCCCGCGATCACTGTCTGGTTCGGCGCAAGCACGGTCCCAACGTTCAGGGTGTAGTTCCTGTCCAGAAGGTAAACGGCCGCTCCCGAATATGTTGCGTTATAAGTTGCGGCGCCGATAGAGCCTGCCCCGATGGTCGCATCCTCTGAGATCTGGATGTACTGTCCCTTATCGGGAGATGACTGAATGTTATTGTTAGAGCCGCCTATGGCAATATCAACACCGTCTGTCTTTCCTCCGTATAGATCGTTCCCTGTCACCGTGCCGCCGTTCATTATGAACTTTCCGCCAGTGGTTACATTGGTGTTCTTACCGGAAACGAACACACCTCCTCCTATCCCCAAATAGCCGTCGGTCCCTGCCGTGTTGCCTGTGATCGTACCTCCGTTCATTGTGAACATCGCGGATCTGGCAACGGCAACCCCTCCGCCTCCGGGTATGCCGGTGTTGCCGTCATCTTTGCACAATGCGGTATTTCCGGAGATCGTCCCGCCATCCATTATCAGTTTGGCTGTGTAATTAAGGTAAATGGCTCCGCCGCTCCCGTAGGCGGTGTTTCCGATTATCTTTGCCCCGCTGTGCACATAAATGACAGGATTATTGTATATGGCATACATCGCGCCGCCGTTGTTGTTAACCGAGTTGTTATGGCTTATCTCTCCATAAATGTGGAATTGGATGCCGGTTGCATAATTCAGATATATGGCACCTACAGAGACGGTGTTGCCGGATATCTTGCTGTCCTGCATCAGCTTCACAGTGCTGTCCGCACTGCCGAAAATGCATAATGTTTGATTAGAAAGCACATTGTCCGAGATCTCACCGTATAATGTCAGATTCATTTTGGCTGAATCGTGTATGTTTATTGCGCTGTTGCCGCCTTTGTTTCCGCTGATCTTTCCGCAGAGCTCGATCTCATTCTGGGTTCCGCCGATTATGTCGATGCAGTCTATTCCTGGTGAGAATTTGTTGCCGCAGATCTCGCTGTCCGTTGACATTTTCAGGACGAGTCCGTCATTCAGATTCGTTTTGAACAGTGGCTGCGAAATATTGCAGTTGTTTATTTTTCCATTGAAATTTATGGCCACCTCATACATATCGGTGTAGATATAGGGTGCAACGATGGTATTTCCATCCATTTCTGCGTCGAAGTTCAGAACGGTCCCGTTGCCCTGCACCCATATGGCTCCATAGTACTTTGCGCCTTCCGACTTATAGCTGGCGTTTGAACCCTCCACATAGCTGCCCTGTTTCAGATTCAGCGTTCCGCCGGCCATCCTTATGGCCGAGGCTCCGCCGACATTGATGATCCTCGCCCCGTCATCGAGCGTTACGGTGGCACCCGAAGTATACGAGGATATCACGCCGTCATAAACACGGTCTTCCCAGTCTGCCATCGGGTGTCCGCCGTCGACTGGTATCTGTATAGAAAAGCCGTCTGGGTCATTGTTATCATCGATCGTAATATTCTTGAGCGTCAAGGATACTGTGTCGGTATCCCCGCCGGTTGCGACCTCGAAAAGGCCCGGATTGTAATCTCCCCTCGCGTCTGCCGCATGGTTGAATCCGGCACTCCTTTTCAGAACTGGGTATCTCTCCTCTCCGGGTATAAGCTGTCCTTCCAAGGTTATTTTTTTGTTGGAGACATAGATCATCTTTGTCAGATCTATATCGTGAGTGACCACCACTGTGTCTCCGTTGCCTGCGTTATATACGGCATTAATGAGTTCCCCCTCGTTTGATGCATAAGCAGTCGCCCCTGACGAATCATCAGAATGTATTGCGGCAAAAGATGCCACCGATACAAGTACGGCTATCAGTGTAACAATGTACACTTTGTGTTTTCCTCTTGTCCATATTGCTCTAAACGTAGCCATGCCCCCCAATTTAATGGCAAGAGCGGATAACATTCCAATATATTAAACAAGTCTATTTGACAAAAAATTAGACCAGCTGCTCATCCCCGTCCACTATGACAAGGCTGTTGACCTCTTCCACGGGGACATCGGCAACGGGGTCGGTCTTTCTGAGATGCGCCAACTGGAGCGAGACGAAATCTCCGACTATTATGCACTTGAGATTTTTTTCAAGATTGCACGATCCTTTCACATGGTACAGAATGATCTTCAGTTTTTTGTCCCTGAGTATCCCTATTGATGTGTCCGTCATGCATCTGATTATGTCGGAAGCATCATCGTCATAGAGAATGACGGGCATGAACATCCTGTTGTTCTCATCGTTCGTCCACCCAACTATCTCGTTGTGGTTGAATTCCGGAAGGGAACCGCAGAAAGATATGAATTTGGAATTCTCGTTGATCTGTGTCTTCCACCTTATGGCAGACGACCTCATGTTTGCAAGACTGTATATCACAGGTATCTTGTGCAGCAATGCCTTGGCGATATCTTCAACGAGCGTGTTCTCTTCCGATACCAGCCTGTCCCTGTGCCTTTTGAGTTCCGGCAATATGTTTTTTAATGCGGTCGCGGCATCGCATATCTTCATTCTTTCCAGGACCCTCGACAGATACCCCAGAAGATATCCGAACGCACCCCTTGACTGCAGCCCGCCCGGCACTTGTATCAGGACCTGCCTGTGAGATATGCATTTCTGCATAAGTTCTCCTCCGACGGTTATGCATACCACCGGACATCCGCGGGACCGTGCCTCGTCGTACACCATGAGGACCTCTTTGGTGTTCCCCGAATAGCTCACGCAAACAACGACCGTCTCGTGCCCGACCCATCCCGGCAGTTCTATTCCGCGCACCACGGTTATCGGAGAGCCTGTGGTGCTGTCAGCATAATCCGACACTACTTCTCCTGCCAGTGCCGATGCGCCCATTCCGCATACGCACACCGTTTTCGATACGGGAAGCGGCGGAAGAGGGGCATTCAGGGCCTCTTTGATCTGCACCGGCAGATCATTTACCTGCTTATACATCTCAGAATCGGAAACTTTCTCTTTCAAAGGATGTCCTCGTCTCCCTAACCTTATTTCGATATAAATAGGGATTGAGATGCCCCGCCCGGCGGCGGTCGGTGCTGGCTGTACCTGCGGTGCCTTGTCTGCAAATGATCCCGAAGCGGCTGCCGATGGACCTACCACATAATTATTTTTTACAAATTGTTTAGTAGTTTGACCGCACTTCCCTGCTTATTGCCATGACCAAAGACTTTGTTTCAAAGAACCGTCTTAGCGGAGTGCTTGAGGATATCCGGGCGGGAAAGTTCGTGCTCGTTTATGACTTCGACAACCGCGAAAAGGAGACTGACATGACGGTCGCCTCCGAATTCATTACCGCGGATGTTCTGAGGATCATGAGGAAAGATGCGGGCGGCCTGATATGCACCACGACACCGAACAGAACGGCAAAAGAATTGGGGCTGCCGTTCCTTTCGGATGTTTTTTGGAATAACAGGGATGCATATCCTTTGCTCGGCCTGATGGCACCGGACGATATACCTTATGACAATACGAAATCATCATTCGGCATCACGATCAATCACCGGAAGACCTACACCGGCATAACCGACGGCGACCGTGCGCTTACGATCAGAGAATATGTGAATACGATCTTCAGGGATGCGCCGGCGGAGAACAGGATAAAAGAACTGGGGAAGAACTTCAGAGCCCCCGGGCATGTGCACCTTCTGAACACGACCGCCAAACTGCTGAAAACGCGACAGGGGCATACCGAGCTCTGCACCGCGCTGATGTATATGGCAGGCGTCAGGCCGTCGGCGACGATCTGCGAGATGATGGGGGACGGCGGGACGGCCTGCTCGAAAGAAAGAGTGATAGAATACTCCAAAAAGAACGGTCTGCATTTCATTACCGGCGAACAGATAATAAAAGCCTGGGATGATTTTCTGGAAGAAACAGGAACGGATGTGTGATCGAATGGTCAGGGTGATGGCTTCCGGCGTGTTCGACATCCTTCACACCGGACATATCTCATATCTTCAGCAGGCCAAAGCGCTCGGCGACGAACTGGTCGTCGTGGTCGCCTGCGATGAGACCGTGCGTAAGAACAAACATGAGCCGATAACGAATGAGAAGATGAGGGTCGGGATAATCGATTCTCTGAAGTCGGTCGATAAAGCGGTACTCGGTAAGGGCGGAGACATTTTCGACATTGTGAGAGAGATATCCCCCGACATCATTGTCCTCGGATTCGACCAGACGTTCAACGAGAACGATCTCAGGAAGAGACTGAAAGAGAACGGCCTGGGGCACATCGAAGTGGCAAGAGCGTCTGAATACGCGGAAGACCTTACGGCCACCAGAAGGATAATCGAAAAAATAAGAAAACTGGAGGGCTGACCGTGAAGACCATCGGCATCGCCGACACAACATTCGCAAGGTTCGATATGGCGTCTGCCGCCGTTAACGAGCTTGAAAGGACCGGCACAGGATTCAGGATAGAAAGATACACGGTCCCCGGCGTGAAGGACCTGCCCGTCGCGTGCAAGATCCTCATCGAGGAAAAGGGATGCGACATTGTTATGGCATTGGGGATGCCCGGACCGGCGGATAAGGACAAGATGTGCGCCCATGAGGCCTCCACAGGGCTGATAAGGGCGCAGCTGATGACAAATAAACACATTATCGAAGTGTTCGTCCATGCGGACGAAGCAAAGGACGATAAAGAACTGGCGTTCCTGGCGGAAAGCAGGACCAGAGAGCATGCGGTGAATGTATACGACCTGTTATTCAGACCGGATAACCTCAGGCGCAGAGCGGGGACCGGACAGAGACAGGGATTTGCGGACGCAGGTCCGCTGAGATCGAGGTGAAGAAATGAAAGCGTATAAGATCGGAATGGTGGCGGCGGAGTTCAACTTCGACGTCACATCCATGATGATAGAGAGAGCAAAGGCCGAGGCGGAGTTCCTCGGAGTGGAGATAAGCAAGACCATAATGGTCCCCGGGGTCTACGAAATACCGCTGGCCGTGAAAGCGTTATTGGAGAGGACGGATGTCGACGCCGTCATAACGCTCGGCGCGGTAATAAAAGGAGAGACCAAGCACGACGAGGTTGTGATCGCGCAGGCATCGAGGCTCGTTGCCGATCTCCAGTTGGAATATAACAAACCCGTTGCGTTCGGGATAACCGGGCCGGACATGACGCAGCTTCAGGCGATGGACCGCATAGAGAAGGGAAGAGATGTGGTCGATGCCGCGGTGAAGATGCTCAAAAGGCTGGAAAAAATCTGAAAGGACCTCGCCCTCCTTTGGGCATGAAGAGACGGCTGCAAACAGACGGGGTTTCTGGCATGGGCTTTGCCGACATGGGTGAACTCCCAAAGTAATATCCTTTCTTCGTCTGACACAGCCTACATGCCATTTCATAAGTGAGCCGAAATAAAAGATCTGGCCACAACTTCAGAAAAAGTATTTCTTCAATAAGACAAAATACGAAAGATTATGCCCGAACAACAGAACATAGAATATAAGTCCTCCTGGCACGAGACTAACAGGAAATCATAATAACATTCCTGAATTCGATATTTCCATTCCGACCCTGAAGCTATGCGCTATGCACCTGAACATCATCTCAGAGTGCCTGGTGCCTTCGCTGCGCCCGCCCGGCACATCTCCGAGAACACGTTTTACTATAGAGTTGACCGTTTCCGAGATGGCCCTCATTTTGTTAGGTCTCCTTCAGGAACACCGACTCCTCCAGCTCCCTTTTCATTCTTTCCCTGTTCTTCCCTCTTGTGCGATATCCGGGTGGGCTTCTCCAGGGGGCATCCCCCTCATCGGTATGACCGCCTCTGTCGAATAAGGATCATTGAGACCTGTAATGAGGCAGGGCTCCAGGAACCAGAACTGGCGGAGCGCGATGGTGGGTTCCTTGTAACGCTCTTCAAGGATCCGACCTCAGAAGAGAGGCTGAATGAGATGGGTTTCAACGCAAGGCAGGTCAAAGCTGTGCAATATGTGAAAGAGAATGGCCAGATAACCAATAAAGAATATCAGGCGATAAACAATGTCGCTGGAAGAACGGCATTGAGGGATCTGAGTGAACTGACATCTGCGAATGTCCTTAAAAAATACGGAAAGGGGAAGAACACACGCTATTTTATTTAATTTATTGAAATGGCGCAAAAATGGCGTAAATAGCGCAAAAAACGTTTCAACCCTCGATATTTGAGGTCAAAGAAGAAAAAGAGGGATGATCGCAGTCTTTTATGTTACTCCATCTCAATGAAAAATGGGACTCACGAACCCCCGGTAAACCGCTGAATATCGGGACACGCCTTGGTAAAGGCAGACTTCACACAGTCT
>JAIRQG010000030.1 GCA_031256615.1 Candidatus Methanoplasma sp.
CATCCACGGCGGCACCATGATGTCCGCGTTTCCGTGTATGATCCTTGTCGGAGCCCGTATGAGCTTCGCTCTCATACGGCTGTCAAACCCGTCCAAAGCGGCCATCTGAGAAGCGAACTGCTCCAAGGTCGAAGTAACCAGTCCGGGGGTGTCGATGTCTTTTTCCTCCCTCGTCCTGAAAGCCTCCTCCGTCATGCAGTACGACTGGATGATCTTGTAAAGATACTCCAGGTCGCCTCCTGACCTGACGGAGTCCAGCATGGCGTTTATGGCATAGCTGGACCTGGCAGGCCGTCTCATATACGTGGAGACAAGCGTAAGCGACGCGACCCTTTCAGGAAAGGTTAAAGCGACCTCCTGAGCGACATTCCCGCCCATGGACCACCCGAGCACATGCGCTTTCTTAGCGCCGAGCCTGTCCAGCAGCGAAACGACATCGCCTGCCATATCCTTCATATCAAAGGGTTCATCCGGATATTCGGTCAGACCGGAACCCCTGTTGTCAAACGTTATCACCATGTATCTGTCGGAAAGAAGCGAGATCATCCCGTTCCAAAAAGGGATGTCCCCTCCGAGGCCGGTTATCAGCACCACCGGTTCCCCGGTCCCGCTGACTTCGTAGTTCATTTTGATCTTTCCGATGGTCTCTTTGGGCATGTTTCCCGCCTCCCTGATACAAGGATACTCATTTCGGATTGAGCAACCTCTACAAAAAGGTAATGCCGATTGAAAACGGTCAAGACCCACACGCGGTCAGCTTCTATTTATATCTCTGTAAAGTCTGTATTTTGATGCTCCTTTCTGTAGGATGACGGAACTTTGCCGTTATTTTTGGCGAATTCTTATTTATCGAGTTGTTCATACCCAACAAGACCAACGGAGAAGGAGCAGATGGACGAAGCAAACAAGCTGGGTTTCAGGGTTCGAACATACAGAGAAAGATTGGGGCTCACGCAGGAAGAACTTGCAGAAAGAACAGGAACGAGCACCGATCTCATCAAAAACATCGAAGAAGGGAACGCATATCCTGCTGTGGGAGTGCTGATAAAAATATCAAGAGCCCTCGGCCAGCGTCTTGGAACCTTTACGGACGACCTTTATGTAAGAGATCCGTTGATAACCAGAGTTTCCGAGAGAACGAAAGAGATATCATCGGAAAGGGCGCCCGACTATCACTATTTCCCCCTGGGCAAAGGCAAAACGGACAGGCATATGGAACCTCTGTACATGAAGATCGACCCCGAATGCGAAGAGATGATATCGTCTCACGAAGGAGAAGAATTCATAGTGGTCCTTTCCGGAAAGATCGAAGTGACATACGGCAAAGATAAGTATGTGCTGGAGCAGGGAGATTCCACGTACTATAACTCACTGGTGCCCCACAGGGTCTGCGCAGTGGGTGACCGCCCGGCGGAGATATTCGCCGTAGTATACGTTCCGTTCTGAGGCTGTATCATGCCGAGACAAGACATTACGAGAGAAGCAACATTAGGGCAGCTGCTCGATGAGATCGTTGCAAAATATCCTGATAACGACGCCGTGGTTTACGTCGACAGGAATTACAGGCAGACCTGGAAAGAGTTCAAAGAGGCGGTCGACGACATAGCGAAAGGGCTGATGGCGATGGGCGTCCAAAAGGGAGAGAAGGTCGCCTTGTGGGCAACGAACGTTCCCCATTGGGTTGCTTTGCAGTTCGCCACGGCCAAAATAGGCGCGATACTTCTGACGATTAACACCAATTATCAGTCATCGGAGATCGATTATATCATCCGCCAGTCTGACACGGAGAACATTTTTCTTATTGACGGATACAGAGACACCGACTACGTGAAAACCATCTACGATCTGATACCGGAACTGAAGACCCAGCCAAGAGATATGTTCAGGTCTGAAAAGTATCCGCATCTCAAGAGAGTGATGTTCCTCGGGTCAGAAAAACACCGCGGGATGTACTCAATGCCTGAAGTAATGGCTATGTCCTGTCAGGTGACAGAAGAGGAATACGCAGAAAGGCAGAGGGAGCTGAGCCCTCATGACGTGGTGAACATGCAGTACACCTCGGGTACGACAGGTTTCCCGAAAGGGGTCATGTTGACCCACCACAACATAGGGAACAACGGTTATTGGATCGGCGTGAATCAGAACTTTGGTCCGAACGACAGGGTCTGCCTGCCCGTACCGCTTTTCCATTGCTTCGGATGCAGCCTGGGGGTCATGGCCTGCGTCAATCACGGATCGGCAATGGTGGTCTTGGAAAGCTATGATCCTCTGATAGTCATGATGTCGGTCGAAAAGGAAAAGTGCACGGCCCTCTACGGTGTCCCCACGATGTTCATAACGGTGATGGAACACAAGATGTTCAGCAAATTCGACTTCAGCACCCTGAGGACGGGGATAATGGCCGGTTCTCCGTGCCCCACCAAGACGATGGAGGAAGCGGTCGAAAAGATGAACATGAGGGAAGTGACGATAGTCTACGGCCTGACGGAATCTTCACCGGGCATGACCCAGACGATGTACAACGAGCCGAGCATAGAGAGAAAATGCTCCACTGTGGGAAAAGCTATGAACGGGGTCGAGGTGGAGATAATAGACCCGGAGACAGGGAAGATCTGTGAACCCGGCATGCCGGGGGAATTCTGCTGCCGCGGCTACATCGTCATGAAAGGGTATTACAAAATGCCGGAGGAAACGGCGAAGGCGATCGATGAAAAAGGGTGGCTGCATTCCGGAGACGTCGGAATAAAGGACGAGGAGGGATATTTCTCCGTCACCGGAAGGATCAAAGACATGATCATAAGAGGCGGAGAGAACATCTACCCGAAAGAACTGGAGGATTTCATCCATCATATCGAGGGCATCAAGGATGTGCAGGTCGTCGGCGTTCCGGATGAGAAGTACGGAGAAGTGCCGGGCGCTTTCATAATATTGAAAGAAGGATGCGATCTGACCCCTTCCGACATCCAGGATTATTGCCGCGGGAAGATCGCCAGATATAAGATCCCCAAGTATGTGGCTTTCGTCAAAGAGTACCCGCTGACCGCAAGCGGAAAGATCATGAAGTTCAAACTCAGGGAGATATCAGCCCAGATGTGGCCTAAAGCGTAAGCCCGATGCGAAAATACATTTATCCGTAAGGCATTATGAAAACCACCGGAGCGGTTCAGATGAAGGTAGTAGCTTTTAATTGCAGCCCGAGAAAGAACGGCAACACATGCCACATGATCCAAGACGTGTTCAAGGTACTGAATGCCGCGGGAATTGAGACTGAAATGATACAGGTCGGAGGGAACGACATCCGCGGGTGCAGAGCATGCGGTTCCTGCGGGAAAACGAAAGATATGCGCTGCATAATAGACAACGACATCATCAATGATTGTGTTCAGAAGATGATCGAAGCGGACGGCATAATAATCGGATCCCCGACATACTTCGCGGACGTGAACGCCGAGGCCAAGGCCCTGATCGACCGTGCGGGATATGTTCTGAAAACGAACGGCGGACCCCTCAAGAGAAAGGTAGGCGCAGCGGTAGTGGCGGCCAGACGCATGGGGGGATTGCACGCATTCGACACGATAAACCACTTCTTCACCATAAGCGAGATGATAACGGTCGGCTCGTCCTATTGGAATGTAACCCTTGCAAGAGCTGAGGGAGACTACGAAAAAGACGAGGAAGGGGTCAGGATAATGAAGGTTCTCGGAGAGAACATGGCGTGGCTCCTGAAAAAGATCGAAGAGGAGTGAATTTGTCCGTTTTGAAAAAGAAGATACTGATAGTAGTGATGGACGGCCTCGGGGACAGAGGCTGCAAAGAACTGAACGGGCTGACCCCGCTGCAGGCAACAGACACTCCCAATCTTGATTGGTTCACCAAGAACGGTATGGCGGGAACGTGCGATACGGTCGATATCGGCATCCGTCCGGGAAGCGACACATCCCATCTTTCCATACTCGGCTACGACCCATTGGAGGTCTACACCGGAAGAGGGCCGTTCGAGGCAGCGGGCATAGGTCTGATAGGAAAGCACGGCGATGTTGCCTTCAGATGTAACTTTTCCACCTGCGACGAGCATCTTAATATAACGGACCGCCGCGCGGGAAGGATAGACAAGCCTGACACCTCTGAGCTGGTCAGATCCCTCAGCGGGATGAAAATTGACGGCGTAGAGATCATCATCAAAGAGGGAACGGAACACAGGGCCGCGCTGATCCTCAGAGGCAACGGCCTGAGCGCCGACGTGACGGATGTGGATTCCCATGAAACGGGACCGCTCAACTGGTCAAAGGGCAGAACCAAAGAAGCGGAATTCACCGCAAATGTGATTAACAAATTCGTAAAAGAGACATACAGCAGGCTTAAGGACCACCCGGTCAATAAAAGAAGGGTCGCAGAGGGGCTTCTGCCTGCGAACATCATAGTGCCGAGAGGCGCGGGCTCATTTCCCAAGATACAGCCGTTCCCGGAAAAGTACAGCATCAAAGCGGCATGCGTCGCAGGCGTGGGCATGATAAAAGGAATATGCGGAGTTTGCGGGCTGGATGTGATCGACCTTCCGGCAGACTGCACGGGAGGATGCAGCTCGAACTTCATCACAAAAGCAAAGGTTGCGATGGAAACCCTGGAAAAATATGATTTTGTCCTTATGAACGTAAAAGCTCCGGACGTATGCGGGCATGACAGCGACCCGATGCTGAAGTGCAGCGTGGTGAGACGTCTTGATGAGATGGCAGGATATTTCAGGGAGAATTTCAGGGACGATATGGTTATAGTATTTACCGCCGACCACAGCACGCCGTGTTCGCTTGGAGACCACAGCGGAGACCCGGTCCCCATAACCGTCTACACACCGGGCAATGTGATGGATGACGCCGTCAAGTTCAGTGAGTCCGGGTGCTCGCACGGGCGCATCGGGCGCATCAGAGGGAAATACATAGTTCCGCTGTGCATGGACCTTGCCGACCGTGCGGAAAAGTTCGGCGCATGATCAGTATAATTTGAGATCTGCTTTGATCGTTCCTCCGTAGGTCACGGTGAATTCCTTGACTGAGCTTGAGATAGGATCTCCTATTCCATCGCCGATCGATATGACATCTCCTTTGTAATCGACTTCCAAATGGTACGAATGCGGTCTCTGCAGCAGGGAATCGAGGATACTTTCAATATAATCCGCTGTTTCCCCCTCGCCCGTTATGATGTAGAAGGCGACCAGGTCCGGCATAGAGACCAGCCCCGAATCCTCCGTGTCGATAAGATCGCAGGTCCGCAGCCTTGCCGAGAAAATGCTGTCGGATATGGATGATGCATCATTCGCGGCAGGCTCCTCACCGTCGAAAGCGAACGCGGCGGAGGCCGCCAATCCGATGACAAAAATGAATATCATCGCATCCACCATCGCGGTCAGTCCTTTTTTGTCTTTCAGACGCACACTGCCACCTCCATCACAACGGGCACGGTCCTGCCGTCTGCGGATGCCAACAAGAAAACGAATCTTTCGCCGTCGGTCTTGCCGTCCATGTTCCCGACGGTCACATGTCTGCCGCTGAACCCGAGCTCTCCCGGAACCTCGCATGCGAACGATATCCCTCTGAGCCCGTACCTGTCCATTTCCGATATCAAACGCGTCTCAATGTCTCCGGCGAC
>JAIRQG010000039.1 GCA_031256615.1 Candidatus Methanoplasma sp.
GGCGGCAGCCTCCCGGAAGCGATAATGTGCCGCAACTATACGGTCAACGTTCTGACAGGCATACGCAGCGATTACGATGCGGGGGATGCGGCTTTGGAGAGGTTCTACGAGATCGGTCTGATCTCAAAAGAAGATCTGATGTACAGGAAACAAAGCCTCAAGATACACAGGCTGCAGAGGACCTTCGACAGCATCTACGTATTGAAATTCAAGGATCAATAACGTTTTTCCACATTATCATCGGGAGAATATCTATCGCAGGCTCTTCGTAGGGATGAACCCTGCGTATCGCAAGTATGACATTTCTCAGGTCTTCCGCCTTCACCGCGAAATCGATGCGGAGCTCTTCTTCAACGGAGATCTCTCCCGTACTGCCGATGAACGGGTTGGACCCCTCTAAGGACCTCCATGTTCCCTCGGTCTTTGCCACGGAGAAAACCCTGTCGTATCCGGGGTACATCTGCTGCATGGAACCATTGATCGCATCAAGCAGTATATCCTTATGATCAGCAGGTATCGCCACTGATACCTTATACGCAGCAGGTTCCATGCCATCAGCTCTTTGAGGAGTTGCGGGTGTGTTCGAGATTTTTTATAAGGTCGTCGATCTCTTCAAGCCTCTGTTCGAAATCGCGACGCATCCGTTTGGCGCCCCTGCGCAAATAAGTGGTGCTGGCCAGCGTCGCGGCGAAAGACACCGGAGGGAACAGGTACATGAAGCCTCCGATTATCCCCGCGGCCTTTTTCAGGTCGCTCAGGCCGTTGATAGTTCCGATCAGAGAATGGTCCTCTTTGTTGGGGAGTTTTCCTCTGAGGGAGCGGTACATGAGCCTTTGGCCTCCCATGACCACTTCCATGCTCCACTGCACCTCACAAAGTATTGGGGAGGCGCATCCTTTCGGAACCGTTTTTTTATGAAGTATTGCTTTCCTGAGGTCATCGGCGGTGTTGCCTTCGAACTCGGTCCATGCGTGTCCGAATGTGAATTTGGAATGGGCATCGCTTGCGGATAACGGCGCCCACATTCCCGGATGCCGTTCCATGACGGTCTTCGCGAATGTGTTGGAATATTTATCGGGGTGTCCGCCGTTCAAGACCTCAAAGCCGTCTAGGTCTATTTCGAATATCTTCTCATTCAGACCGGGTACGTGGATGCTGAAGGGATGCGGGGCAATTGTGAGGCCGCCCTGTTTTCTTATCTCATCGACGGTCTCTTCTACCGTCATGCCGGGCTGTATCTTCTCTGTCAGGAAAAGGCCTATTATCTCGCCGTCGGAGGTGTTGATCTCTTCGCCGATGATAACATCGAGGTCATCGAACTGCTCCGCATATTTTTGAGCGATGAATGCACCGGCGGTCTCATTATGATCAGTAATGCAGATGACATTGAACCCGTTGTTCCTAGCACGGTCTACCAGAGACTGGGGTTTCGTCATGGATTCTGGAAAATGAAGGAACCCCAGTGTTCCGAATCCAGAATACTCGGTGTGAAGGTGCGTATCTGCTTTTCCGATACGGTCCATGACCTTAGAACGGGATACACTATTTATAATAATTGTAAAAGAAGTTCCAATAATATTGTGGTCTCTATATTCTGTGCCAGCCCACCATAAAAATATCCGGATAAAAAACGGTTTATATGGAGCAACGCATGAGGCAACGGGGGGCTATGAGCAGAATTTATATAAACAAAGACAGTCCGAAGTTTGTTTTTTTTTCGGCAGTTGCTTTTGGATTCTTTACCCTAGCGTCCAATGAAAAAAATCTGATCATGACACGCTCCGGCAGATGAGATATGTCGTACTGTTTCTGACATCGACCGTGGCCGCATTCGCGGCCGCACCCACATATGTTTGATGACAATTCAGCCGCAGCAGACCCGCTCGGCGAAGAATGGCCGAAACGATCGATGACGGAAAGGCCGCCGGGGTATTCCATTGCGACGCCGGCGTATCGCCGACGAACATCATCGCCGTCGATGTCTGTCCCGCTCTCTGTGGTCATGGTCAGCTTCTTGTTGATGAGACCTGAAACGGAATAAGGGAGCCGGAAACAACATCAAACATCTTCAAGACCTTTCGGTATGCGGGGGTTCCCCCAGCATAGATTTTTGTCAACTTTGCAGCTGCAATATTAAATCCGTTCTGTCAGAAAAATACCCCGGCACCGACTCTTCTCTGAACACATCCGCAAAGAGTTAAATAGTCTAAAATATACTCCGTACTAATATTCATATCAAAATAGTATGAAATATAGATATGAATGACACTGATACGGTGAAACAAATGCCGAAGACCATTTATCTGGATAATGCAGCCACAACTAAACTTAAACCCGAAGTCCTTGATGCCATGATGCCATATCTCACGGAGATGTACGGCAACCCATCCAGCATCCACTCTTTCGGCGCCGGATGCAGCACTGTCTGCGAGAGCGCAAGGAAGACGATAGCCGGGTTGATCAACGCCAAAGATAATGAGATCTATTTCACATCAGGCGGAAGCGAGTCAGATAACTGGGCAATAAAGTCTGTCGCATACATGAAAAAAGAGAAAGGAAGACACATAATCACATCGGCAGTCGAGCACCATGCGGTGCTGGAGACATGTGAATTTCTTCAGAGAGAAGGCTTTGAGGTGTCGTTCGTCGGCGTGGATGACAAAGGAATATTGAAAATAGATGAGCTCAAAGCAGCCATCCGTCCTGATACGATACTGATATCCGTGATATATGCGAACAACGAGATCGGCACCATACAGCCGATAAAGGAGATTGGCGAGATCGCGCGTTCCAAAGGGATATTGTTCCACACTGATGCCGTTCAGGCATTCGGCCACGTCTCGATAGACGTGGAGAAAGAGAACATCGACATGCTGAGCGCAAGCGCACACAAGATACACGGGCCGAAAGGCATAGGCATGCTTTACATTAAGAATAACGTGAAACTCACGCCCATGATACACGGCGGGCCGCATGAGAGGAAGAGAAGGGCAGGCACATCTAACGTTCCCGGAATAGTGGGGTTCGGGAAAGCTGCCGAGCTGTCCAAAACATCCATGGCAGAGAACAACACCAAGATAACAGAAAAAAGAAACTATCTTATCGACAGAATCCTTAGTGAAATACCATATTCAAGACTCAATGGCGACAGGGACAGAAGGCTGCCCGGTAACGCGAACATCAGTTTCAGGTACATCGAGGGGGAATCGTTGCTCATGATGGCCGACATGAAAGGCATCGCCGCCTCTACCGGATCGGCATGCGCATCTGGATCGCTGGATCCGTCGCACGTGCTCCTTGCAATAGGGCTGCCGCATGAGATCGCCCACGGGTCCCTGAGAATGACCCTGTCGGAATTTACGACAAAAGAAGAGCTTGACCATACAGTAGAGGCTCTGAAAGAGGTGGTCTCCAAGCTCA
>JAIRQG010000050.1 GCA_031256615.1 Candidatus Methanoplasma sp.
TAAAGATCACCGTCTTCGGGGACCGTTCAACTCTGCCGGAAAGCGTCAGAGATGCTATACAGTATGCGGAAGGAAAGACATCGGACTATTCGGATTTCCATTTCAACGTTGCTATGGCATACGGGAGCAGGCAGGAGATAGTCGCCGCAGTAAAGGACATTGCAAAAAAAGTAGCGAACAAAGAGCTGGACGTTGAGGAAATATCCGAAGAGACATTCTCGAGGCACCTTTACACCTCGGATATACCGGACCCGGACCTGGTCCTCAGAACGTCCGGAGAGGTCAGGATCTCAAACTTCCTGCTTTGGCAGCTGGCGTATTCGGAATTGTACTTCACGGATGTATATTGGCCCGGATTCAGATACATTGATCTGCTCAGGGCGATAAGGTCATACCAGCAGCGCATAAGGAGATACGGAGAGTGAAATGGCCCGTTCGGACATAATCTTCCTTCACGCGCCCAGCGTGTACGATTTCAGAAAAAAGACGATCTTCTACGGGCCGATCAGCGACGTCATCCCGTCATCGCCGGTCTTCGAGATGTATCCGATCGGTTTCATGACCATATCCTCCCATCTGGAAGCGGCCGGGTTCAGGACCAGGATAGTAAACCTCGCGGTGCAGATGCTTCAGGATGAGAGGTTCGACGTCGAAAGAAGGATCAGGTCCCTGAAAGCAGACGTGTTTGCGATAGATCTTCATTGGATGCCGCATGTGCACGGCGCGACCGAGATAGCAAAGCGGATAAAAGAATACCATCCCGACTCGAAGATAGAGTTCGGGGGACTCACGTCCTCATATTTCTGGGAGGAGCTTATCGGCAGGCCGGAGGTAGATATGGTGATGAGGGGCGACACCACAGAAGAGCCGACGGTACTGATGATGAAGGCGCTGCAGGAAGGAAAGGATCTTTCAGAGGTTCCGAATCTGGTATGGAAGGATGACCAAGGAAAGATACGCAGCAACGGAGTATCATATTCTCTGGAGAGCCTGGATGAGATAAGGTTCGATTATGGGACAATGATAAAGAGCACCATAAGGAACATGGATATCAAAGGCGCACTTCCCTGGTATGGTTGGGACAAGCTGCCTCTGACATCGGTGTTCTCGGTGAGGGGATGCGCTCTGAACTGTGCCGAATGCGGAGGGTCCGGCTATGCAAATAAGAAAGTTGTCTGCAGAAAGGCACCGGCTTACAGAAGTCCGGAAAAACTCGCAGAGGATATGGACATGATCCAAAGCTACCTGGACACGCCGATCTTCGTTGTGGGTGACATCAGGCAGCACAGCAGCGGTTATGCGGAAAGGTTTCTTAAGGCGGTCAAAGAGAGGAGGATAAAGAATCACGTTGTGATCGAACTCTTCAACGAAGCCGGCGATGAGCACTTCTCAAAACTGGACAAAGCCTTCGAAGGCGGCTGGAGCATAGAGTTCTCTCCGGATTCCCATGATGAGGCCGTAAGGAATGCACTTGGGAAAGGTTATTCGAACGAGTCCATAGAAAGGTCGGTCGTCTCCGCATTCAAGAACGGGTGCGAAAGATTGGATCTGTTCTACATGACTGGCCTGCCTTATCAAACAAGAGAATCGGCGATAGACAGCGCCAAAGCCTCAAAGAGACTTTGGGGTCTGGTGGACAGGGATGACGGCCTTTGCATCTTCAACGCGCCTTTTGCTCCATTTGTCGATCCCGGAAGCAGAGTGTTCGAAGAACCGGAAAAGTGGGGGTACAGATTCTTCGCAAGGTCCCTGGAAGAGCACAAGAGGCTCCTCGAGAACCCATCGTGGAAGCATGTTCTCTCATACGAGACCAAATGGATGGACAGGGATACAATCGCGGAGACCACCTATGATGCGGCGATAGAGCTCGCGGCCATGGAATATGAGAGCTCAAGGATATCAGCCGAGGCCTTGGAGCAAAGGAAAGAAAGGGCAGAGACCGCCCGTATGCTGATGCACAAAGTGGATGAGATAATGGCCATTCAGAGCATCGAGGAAAGAGAGAACAGGTTGGAAGAGGTCAAAAAACAAGGCAGAGAGCTCATGAACTCAACGGTCTGCGACAAGAACAGTCTTGATTGGGAGGCGGGGTCGATATGGAGGAACTCTCCGAGAGTTCTTACCGGGCTCATCCGCAGCTGTTTAAGGTGATGAACAGACCGCAGATCAAGGAAATCATACCTGTGTTCGCTTGGGCCGGAGCCCCTATTATTCATTATTTAATTATTATTTTATTAAAGCCAGATCATGGAGTAGAATTTATTAACCTCCATCGTTATCGCACATCAGGTGCATAAAATGACCAAAAAGATCGGTTTTATCGGTGCCGGCAACATGGCCGAAGCTATTATGAAGGGTGTCATCGGCGCAGGGCTCTACACCGCCGACGAGGTTATTGCCAGCGAGGTGTACGCGCCAAGGAGGAAATACATCGCCGATACGCTCGGGGTAGATGTCCATGAGGACAACTTGACCGTTGCAAAAAGCACGAAATTCATTGTGCTTTCGGTCAAACCGCAGCAGATAGACGAGGTCCTGAAATCCATGAAAGGCAGCCTTACAAAGAATCACCTTATCATGTCGATAGCCGCAGGAATAACCATCTCGACACTGGAGTCGTATGTACCAGCGTGCAAGGTTGTGCGCGTCATGCCCAACCAGCCCTGCATGGTGCTTGCAAGCGCATCCGCATTCTCACGCGGGACCAATGCGACATCAGAAGATTGTGCAACTGTCGAAAGCGTTCTGAAAGCCGTCGGGATATCATACGAGGTAAAAGAAAGCCTTCTTGATGCGGTCACGGGGCTCAGCGGCAGCGGACCGGCATATGCGTACATGATGATCGAGGCTTTATCGGACGGAGGAGTGCTCATGGGGCTTCCCAGGGATGTGTCTACCAAACTGGCCGCACAGACGCTGCTGGGCGCAGCGAAGACGATACTGGAAACGGGCGAACACCCCGGTAAGATGAAGGACATCGTATGCTCCCCCGGCGGTACGTCGATACAGGCAGTAAGGGTCCTGGAAGACTGTGGCCTCAGATCGGCGCTGATCAATGCGGTCGAAGCATCTGCTATGAGGTCCAAAGAATTGGGAAAGGAGTGAATCTCTTTTCTTTGAACGCCGCCCACCGGATGGGCGGCAGCCATTATTCATATTATATTATTACAGAGTCCGCTCGGAAATCGTAAAGAGATACATTCTCGGAAACCATACGGAAATGG
>JAIRQG010000133.1 GCA_031256615.1 Candidatus Methanoplasma sp.
ATGGCCGCGCTGGATATGTCCTCCCTGTGTGAAGAACTCATAATCTGGTCCTCTCAGGAATTCGGGTTCATAGAAACCGACGACGCTTACACAACCGGATCCTCCATAATGCCTCAGAAGAAGAACCCGGACATTGCGGAGTTGATAAGAGGGAGGGCCGGTGCCGTGGTAGGCGACCTTGTTTCCCTGATCGTGATGATGAAAGGGCTCCCTCTTTCTTATAACAGGGACCTGCAGGAGGACAAAGGGCCTGTCATGGATTCCCTGAGGGTCGTATCCGACTGCGCCAACATACTTTCCAAAGTGATATCCACCATGAAAGTGAACGAGAATGTCATGCTGGCTGCGGCGGAGAAGGGATTCATCAACGCCACAGAGCTTGCGGATTATCTTGTTACCAGAGATGTTCCCTTCAGAAAAGCACACGAGATCGTCGGCGAATGCGTGAAACACAGCATCAAAAAGAAAAAGAGACTTGAAGACCTATCCATAGAAGAATTCAAGAAATTCTCCGATTCGATCGGAAAGGATGTTTATGACGTTCTTTCTCTAAAGGCATGTGTTGAGAGGAGGCTCTCGTACGGAGGCACGTCTTCCGCATCGACCGACATGCAGATCACCGAGGCAATAAGCGACATAATGGAAAGGGATGAGAGAATAAGGCAGGAGACCCAGCTTATAGAAGGCTGCTGGGACGCTTTGCTGAAGAAAGTCTGATAGTCTGGCCGCATTTGTTTGAGCGGAATAAAAAGTTACTTTTTCTAAAAAAATATTCTATTTTGTTCCTATATCGGAACAATAAGTTATTTATTCTAATAAATACTTAATTTTATTCCGATATCGGAACAACTGTTCACTCAGTGGAGACGCGGATATGAACTATAACTCGGTGACCGAAACAGCAAAAAAATGGGGACTGACCGACAGAGCGGTCAGAAGATACTGTTCCGAAGGTCTGATCCCCGGTGCATTCCTTACAGGCAAAACCTGGAATGTTCCCGAGGATGCGATACCTCCTGAAAGGAAGAATGCAAAAAAGTTCAGCGACAATGACCTTCTGAACATCCTCAAATACGAAAAAGACGGGAAGATAAAAGGCGGGATATACCACAAGGTGCAGATCAGCCTGACATATAATTCAAACCATATCGAAGGAAGCAAACTGACGGAAGACCAGACGCGCCGGATATTCGAAACCAATACGATCGGAACCTATGAGGAAAGTCTGAAAGTAGATGACATTGTTGAAGCGATGAATCATTTCCGCTGTATCGATTTTATCATCGACAATGCAAAAAAGACCCTGACGGAAAACATGATCAAAACGCTTCACCTTATGTTAAAGACCGGCACAATGGACAGCACAATAACATGGTTCAGGATCGGCGATTATAAGCTAAGAGCAAATGAGGTCGGCGGAGAACCTACTTGTCCGCCCGCCGAGGTAGAAAAAAGAATGAAAGCGTTGCTGGAGGAATATAACTCGAAAGAAACAAAAACAATAGAAGATGTGATAGAGTTTCATCAGAACTTTGAGAAGATACATCCGTTCCAGGACGGTAACGGACGTGTAGGCCGTCTCATAATGTTCAAAGAGTGTCTTGCCAATAACATCGTGCCTTTCATTATAAACGAAGAACACCGCTGGTACTATTACCGCGGACTCAAGGAATGGAACAAAGAAAAGAAATATCTCCTGGACACCTGTCTTTCCGCACAGGACGAATTCCGCACATGGCTCAGTTACTTTGCCATCAAAGGAGCATAAGCAGAACCGTCATACTTTCTTGAAGGCCTGTTCCAGATCCGCGATTATATCCTTGATGTTCTCCGTACCTATCGAAAGACGGATCGTGTTGCGGTTTATCTTCTGCTCCTTAAGCTCGCGGTCGTTGAGCTGCCCGTGCGTTGTCGTTGCCGGGTGTATGACGAGCGATTTCTGATCCGCTACGTTCGCAAGCAGCGAGAACAGTTCCAGACTGTCGATGAACTTTATAGCTTCCTTCTCTCCGCCTTTGATGTCGAATGTGAAGATCGAACCGGCTCCGTCGGGGAAGTTCTTCTTGTACAGTCCATGGCACGGATGGTCTTTGAGGGATGGGTGGTTGACCTTCTGGACCTTGGGGTGTTTGCTCAGATAGTCAACGACCTCGAGAGCATTCTCCACATGTCTCTCCACACGGAGAGACAGCGTCTCAAGGCCCTGCAGAAGGATGAACGCCGTTATCGGAGAGATCACCGCTCCCGTGTCCCTGAGGAGCACTGCCCTTATTCTTGTGACAAAGGCCGCAGGCCCTGCCGCCTCATAGAAACTGACGCCGTGGTAGCTGGCATCGGGTTCGACCAGCTGCGGGTATCTGCCGCTGGATGCCCAATCAAATTTGCCGCTCTCGATTATCAGGCCGCCCAGCACCGTCCCGTGCCCGCCTATGAATTTGGTCGCCGACTCCACAACGACATCGGCGCCGTGCTCCAAAGGCCTGTACAGGAAAGGCGTGGCAAATGTGTTGTCAACGATGAGTATTATCCCATGTTTATGGGCTATTTCCGCTACTTTTTCAACGTCTATGAAATCCGAGTTGGGGTTCCCGAATGTCTCTATGTACACTGCCTTGGTATTCTTTTTTATGGCTTTCTCGAAGTTATTCAGATCGCCTGGGTCCACGAAGGTTGTCTTCACGCCGTATTTTGAGAAAGTATGCTCAAGGAAGTTGTACGTTCCGCCGTAGAGGTTGTTGGCAGCGACGATGTGATCGCCTGTCACAGCGATGTTCTGAAAAGTATACATTACCGCCGCCGCTCCGGATGCGGTCGCAAGAGCTGCGGAACCTCCTTCCAGTGCAGCTATCCTGTCTTCCAGCACCGCTTGGGTAGTGTTAGTGAGGCGGCCGTAGAGGTTTCCTGGTTCTTTAAGTGCAAATCTGTCTGCGGCTGTCTTGCAGTCCTTGAAAACATATGAGGTCGTGAGGTATATCGGCACCGCTCTCGCATCCGATACCGGGTCCGGGTTCTCCTGGCCTTTGTGCAACTGAAGCGTCTCGAATTCCAGTTTATTCTTGTTATTGCAACCAGATGGGATATTATCTCTTCTCGACCTATTCATCAAAACACCTCTAATTTAACATAAAAAGGGATTATATTAATCTTTCAGCGGATCCCGCAGGAACGCACTCATTCAAAATCAGTTCGGTCGTTATGAAGGATCTCGAACTTAACGCCTGCAGAAGTCAGAAGGCCGCCTATGACATCGGTCATTCTCGACATGTCTGTGGCTTTGCTGTAGGTCTTGAGATAGAACTCCTTGCGGTCCATGGGGAAAATGAGCCTCATCTTGCCTTTCCTGTTATATCCTTCCGGTTTGCGGTTGCGTTCGAGATCGACCATGTTCATATCGACGAACATTTGGAATATCTCTTCCTCCTCCGGCATCTGCCCTATCTCTTCCAGAAGAGCTTCAAGGATGTCACGGAACACTGGTGCAAGATCTTTATAATCCGATTTTCCCTTGAGAACGAAGTGAGTGCTGAAAACCTTCATCGGTATGATGAAGTTGAGGTTTTATTTATTTGTTATTAATGAACTGCTGTTGCCTTTGCCGCCGGTCAGCTTAAGAATGCCGCGTAAATGCCTTCTTAAACGGCCAGAGAGCCTTTTTTAAGAGCTGTTTGTCTTTACTTTAAATATAATAAGACAATGTTCTTTTATGAAGACCGCACTGACGATTGCTGGATCCGACTCTGTCGGCGGAGCCGGCATCCAAGCAGACGCTAAAGCCATGGCATCTTTGGGAGTTCACGCAGCGACCGTCATCACTGCGGTCACCGTACAGAATACAAAAGAGGTAGGAAGCATCCTTCCCGTACCGGAAGAGATCGTTAAGGAGCAGCTGGAGGCCGTTCTGAAAGACTGCAGAATAGATGCGGTAAAAACAGGGATGCTGTACAGCGCTGAGATCGTCGGCGTGGTCGCTGATATCCTGGAAGACCGGGATATGCCGCTGGTCGTTGATCCCGTTATGGTCGCGACGGTAGGGGGCTCTCTGTCAAAAGAGGGCTTGGCGCGGTCGCTTAAAAATGATCTCCTTCCGATCTGTGAATTGGTGACTCCGAACAAATATGAAGCGGAGACCCTTTCCGGTATGAAAATAAACAGCAAGGATGATGCTATGCTTGCCTGTGAGATCATAGGTAAGCAGGGATCCTCGGTGCTTTTGAAGGGCGGGCACATGGACTCCAAAAACGTGACCGATTACCTTTACCTCTCATCCGAGTTCACAATAATGAACAAACCGCGCCTCAACAAGGCTGGGCACGGAAGCGGCTGCACCCTGTCGTCTTTCATAACGGCAAATCTTGCAAGAGGGCTCGACCTTGTCAATTCTGTCCTTAGGTCGAGAGACCTTATACAACGATCGATAGAAACGCAGTACGCGATTGGAAAGGGAGAGCTTACCGTTAACCCGCTGGCCTCTCTTTCCTGCTCAAGCGAGAATTCCGACAGGTTCAACGTATTGGATTCTATTGATGCAGCGGTTGAGACGACATTGGACAGATTTGCGAAAAGCCTTGTGCCGAAAAAAGGACTTAACATCGCTTACGCCACGAAAGGAGCCATGGGGCCGGAAGATGTTGCGGCGATAGAGAACAGGATCACCGTCAAGAACGGTATCGTCGTGAAGAACGGCCCCGCAAAATTCGGTGCCGCAGGCCACCTTTCCTTCATCCTCCTGGAAGTGATGAAGAAGGATCCCGAAATAAGAAGCGTGATCAACATCGCTCCCGCAGAAGATACGCTGGACCTTCTTGAGGAGATCGGCCTTAACACAGTTCAGTCCGGAAGAAAAGGCAACCCGCTCTGGGGAAATGCGACGAGGGACCTTTTGAAAAGGACCGGGACGGTCCCGGATGCCATTTATGACATCGATCAGAAGAACGGCGAGACGGTCAAGATCCTCGGCAAAGATCCTTCAGAAGTGATATCGAAACTGGATTCAATATTGAATTAATATGAAAAGGCTGAGCTTGGCTCAGCTTATTGAAACTATTTTTATCTCGAAGTACAGGTCCTGATTGTACCTCTCTTCCGCCGTTTTGTAGAAGAAGCCGTCAATGACACCGTTGTTATCCGCATCGACCACAGATACTATGTAGAACTTCTCTGTGCCTAAGTCCACCTTTATCATCTGTATGAATTTTTCAGTTCCTTCGGTGGAGACGACCGTATAGTCCGAGATCGCGTACGTATACGTGATCTTGCCTCCGGAGACAGATGTTACATTCAGTTCCACGGTTCCGAAGTCGTTGTCGATGATTTTATAGGAAGTGCCTGCCGCGGGTTGATAGTTCATTGTCACGGTGTTGTTGACCGAGTTGTATGAGGCTACAGCCGGCCAGCCGTATACCGATTTTTCTATCTCTTTGAATCCTTTGAGACTGAAATCGTACAGCGAGTTGAACTGTGCCGCCGTCAGGGTCTCGGTTACATCCATCGTGTATGATGATGGCGCGCTTACCTTTGTCGAGGCCGCATTGTAGCCTTCTCCTGAGGGTAAAACCACTCGGATCACATCCCCGACCTTGTGGCCGATGACAGCATTGCCGAATCCCGTGAGAACACTGGTCCCTCCGACTGTGAAGCTCAGCGGGCTGTAGTTGCTTTTGCTCCTTGCCGTGAAGTCGTTACTTTTCAGTATTTTATCATTGTCGGCGACGGACCAGCGGCTTGTGTCGAAAACAACAGAGTTGTTCTCGCCGAAATAATCATAGTATGTGCCTGTGTAATCCACAGATACCGTGTTTCCGTTGACAGCAATGGAATTGTCAGCTTTCACAAAGTTGTTATATGCAGTTGCACCTGAAATTGCGCATACGGTCAGTATGAATACTATGAAACAGACCACCATTATCGGGTCTCTCTCTTTTTTGACCTTGATCTCGTCGTCAGCCATTATACCAGTTCTTGCAATGTATATTCCTTATAAAAATATATGCGGTGGGCGGGGAACGGCTATCCCTCAAGATGGCCAAGATGGCGCACTCTGAAAGCGGCAGGGCGGATAAAAGAGATCGGAGGGCACAGCACCTGGAGTTGGTGATATTCCTGCCGACGATCCTGAATATTATGTGGGCCGAGAAGGAAAAAAGCATCTTGGAAGGGATGAACAGAGGAAAATGCGGCCGTCCTCTTTCCTCTCTTCATCATGACTGCCGAGGTTGGTTCGAGCTCATACCTCGCCATCGCCGCCGATCCCTTTATGGGCGACAGCTTCCGCCAAAGCGGTCATTCTCCGGCGTTGCATAAAGATCCTGACAGCCGCCATCAACGCCTTACGCCGGACCAGCGGGGCCTTCCTCGCTTCTTTTCGTTCGGCAATCCTCCCTCGTTTTTCATGCTGGATATGGCTTAGAAGAAAAAATGCGAGACTTTATATATATTCCATAGCCCGTTAGAAAAACGCACATCTTTCGATGGGTGAGGAGGCCTTGAGAAAGAATGCCGCGGACACGTGCGAGCGCGGAGAGGCATTCATTCAGCTTCAGCGCTCTCGTTTTCCGCGGCATTGATGCAATAAAACAGATACAAGGAGGCTTAAATTGAAAAAAAATGCATTAATCATAATGATAATGCTTGCCATTGCGGCGTTGGTGGTGGCCACTCCTCTGACCATGGTCTCTCAGGCAACCAGCGACAGCAGTATCGGCCTGGGTTTGGGGGACGGGGAAACGACCTGGGCAGAGGCAAGCGAAACAGGGGGAACGATAGACAGCATACTCTTAGCGGAGACTGACATAGCGGTCACTGGAGTGACCCTTGACAAGAACACAATAACTCTTGCGATCGGAGGGACCTATGCCTTTACGGCAACGGTATCTCCATCAGATGCAACGAACAAGAGCATAAAATGGTCATCCAGCAACAAAGCTGTGGCAACCGTTGACGAGAACGGCGTGGTGACCGCCGTCGGCACCGGACAGATAACGTTGTCTGCCACGACGACCGACGGGAACTTCCGGGCGTTCTGCACCGTGAAGGTCACAACCTTCACAGCGCACGCGACCGGCGTGTACCTCGATAAGAGCACGATGAACCTGCAGCTCTACGGTACCGGGCAACTGACGGCAACGGTACTCCCGGCCGATGCGACGAACAAGAACGTCACATGGTCCTCGAGCAACAAAATGGTGGCGAATGCTGACGCCACCGGCAAAGTGATTGGCATCACCCCCGGAACAGCGACGATAACCGTCACAACGGCAGAGGGCGGCTTCACAGCGACATGCGTCGTGACAGTGAGTTCGCCCGTTAAAGAAGTGACCTTAGACTACACCTCAATGACCATAAATCTCTATGGGACCGGGAAACTGACGGCAACGGTACTTCCCGCCGCCGCGACGAACAAGGATGTCACATGGTCCTCTAGCGCCAGAATGGTCGTGAATGTTGACGCCAGTGGCAAGCTGACAGGTGTCAGCCTGGGAACGGCAACGATCACCGTCAAGACGGTTGACGGCAATAAAACCGCGACATGCGAAGTAACGGTGGTGCCCAAAGGACCAGTGCTGGTGAACAGCGTGGAACTCGATGAGAAAGAGATGACTCTGATAATCGGAAGCACCGGGCAGTTAACGGCAACGGTGCTTCCTGTCAATGCTGCAGACAAGAGTGTCACATGGTCCTCGAGCAACACGGCCGCGGC
>JAIRQG010000062.1 GCA_031256615.1 Candidatus Methanoplasma sp.
CGTTCCTCCGGGAGCTAGCTGAACTGCGGCAAATGCCGCCGCTATCACTGCCAGCGCAATCAATGCATACTTGACGGTCGAGCGCCTTTCTGATATCCTGCTTCTCCGTCTGCTATTGGTTTGTGCCTTCATTCTGCACACTCTTTTTGCGCGCTTATCTTTCTAAAAGGGAATCCTGTGTGAAACCTGCCGCCAGAGCCGGCGGTGTAATAACTGATCATTAAAAGCCTGACACATACAGATGTGTGACTCTCTGCAGCCTCAGATTCAGGTAAACAGAATATACCGCACGATCCTGTGGGCGGGTGATCCTGACTTCTGCTGCAGCAGTATGTGCTCAAAGCAAAGAACGCATCCCTATCAAAAAATGATGTCTGACCGCCCCTTATCCTTTTCTCAACGCTGACCGCTCTGCTCTTCAATAGAGATATTCCCCTCTCCCCCGCAAACGTCTCACCTTCCGAGACACAGCTCTTCTTATCATATCCATAAATTGTGCAATAATATATCGTTAATCTGTATATTAAAATAACTGGCTACTGGCCTGTATCTGATTTTGCTTCGGCCGGCGTCTAAAATATCTAAAGTATATAGAAAGTTCGCAGACCGAACTTTTAAGCACCATTCTTACGGATCCAGAACCGCCGTTGCCGAAAAAGGCGATGAGCAAGCTGATGATACTGACCGCATTGCTCTTAAGCGTACATGTGAAAGAACTCCGCTGTCCGGAAACGGCAGACAGATGCAACGGGAAGGCATCAGATGTCTCTGACAAGTTTCGATCTTATGTTCTCATAAAGACTGCCGCCTTCTGTATCCATAGCTACGATGAGCGGCCCCATCCGTTCTGTCCTTAGTTTCCACATGGCCTCTGCCATGCCGAGGTCCGCCCACTCTGCGCCTCGTATCTCGACAATGGATTCCGCAAGGGAGACCGCGGCCCCTCCGACCGCCGCGAGATATACGCATCCGACCTCGCGCATGGCGTCCCCAACCTCTTTCGACATCCCTCCCTTTCCGATTATTGCGCGGATCCCGAACCTTCTTATCATTTCCGGTTCCAGGGAATTCATCCTCGCGCTGGTGGTCGGGCCTGCCGCGATTGCCTTCCGGCCTCCGCCGCTGCTTACAATTATCGGGCCGCAGTGATACAGGACCGATCCTTCGATCTCTCCCGGGACCGGCCTTCCCTGACGGGAATGCTCTATAGCCCTGATATGCATCTCATCCCTCCCTGTTATCATATCGCCGGAAAGGTACACCGTATCACCCAGCTTCAGGTTCCTGACGGTCTTCTCATCAAGCGGAGTTCTCAGTTCCCTCATAGATCGGCCCCCTGGCTGTATTCGATGCTTGTGTTTGTTATGCGCGCGGACGCCCTTCTTGTTGCCCAGCATCCTATGCTGACCGCCACCGGAAGGCTTGCCGTATGGCAATACGCCGTTCTGATCTTCACTCCCAGGACTGTGGTGGACCCTCCCAGCCCCATGGGGCCCAGCCCGCTGCCGTTCAGCCGGACGAACAATTCTTCCTCGATGTTTTTCAGTACAGGGTCGCTGTTCTCCGAATCCAGCGGTGACATCAGCGCTTCCTTTGCCATCGAGACGCACTCGTCCGCAGAACCTCCTATCCCTACCCCCACTATTCCTGGCGGGCACGGCCTTCCTCCCGCATCCAGCACCGAGTCGGTAATGAACTTTTTGACCCCTGCTAGCCCGTCCGAAGGATTCAGCATGGCCAGCCTCGTCATGTTCTCCGACCCCGCGCCTTTGATCAGGACCGATATCTCCAGAAAATCGTCATCCGTCGGGATGTAATGGATGGATGGCATCCCCTTTCCGAGATTGTTCCCGGGGTTCTCCCTGGTCAGAGGGTCCACGGTGTTCGGCCTCAGAGGTATGGTCTCCGTTGCCGTCCTCACTCCTTTCATTATCTCGTTGCGGACCGAGGGGTCGAACCTCCCTTTCACATAGAAGGTGGGTATGCCGGTGTCTTGGCACATCGGACGGCCGAGGACCTCCGCTTTCTTCACGTTGTCCATTATCGCTCCGAGCTGCGTTCTCGCCAGCGGGTCCGCTTCCCAGCCGGCGGCGGCCTCCAGCGCCCAGCCTATGTCTGGCGGGAGCTTCGTATTGGCCGCTTTCAGAAGGTTGACGACTATCTGATCAACGGGTTCCGGGAGTTTTATCATGATACCTTCATCGCCGTTCCCGATAAAAAGATACACCGGAGGAACAGCGGCATCTCTCATTAAACCCCGCTTTGCAGATCAAATTGAATCATGTGTTCAGAAAAAAATAGAGGTTCCGAACACTGGGCGGCGACAGCCGATCAACATCGCTGACGGCAGCGGGGCTGAATAACCTGCAGCTGCTCTGCCCGCTTTTTCAAATCGCTACGCATTGCCCCATGACCATTCATACCAAAAGCAGTAAAAACTCGATTATTTCATCCCGAAAATGCAACCCGGCAAAACACTATGCACTCCGGATATCAAAGATTGCGTAATGGTGATGAAAGCGGCACAGGCCGGCGATCCTCCGGATTGACGCTTTCACGGAACATAGTAGAGGGCGTCGTCTATCTCGACCACATTCACGGTATCTTCTATTTCAGCATCGGTTGGGACGGTAAGGTCCACCGTCGAATAATTCGACGGGTTGAGCACCTGGGCCTCCTCTCCCGCTCTGCTCACCACCACTGCCTCTCTCAGATCCGCCGACCTCGCATATACTTTGAAAAGGGGCACGTCCGATCTTTTGACCGACCTCTCCCTGAAGTTCATGATATCCATCACTTTGGCGCCGCTGCTTGATATCCTCATCAGTTTGAAGTACCGCCCTTCGAACTGTATCACATCGCCCACAAGGAAATCCGGAAGCCGCACGAGATATGTCACTCTGTACATCTCCTGGCCTTCCTCGGTCACCCCGGTAAGCTTGGCAGCCTCTTTCGTCTCGGCGCAGTATGTGTCGGAAATATCCTTTGCGGCGGCTTTCCCCAGCGATATTGATGATAAATAAATATCAACCCCGCCCTGAACCTCTTCCGCCTTGGTTATGAAAACATGCCTGTTGGAAAGCGACTGCGTATCGACAAGGTTCTCAACTCTCCTCAGCGCTTCCTGCATCACTCTCTTCGGGACATCTTTCGAGCCTGCCCTTATCTGCAGTATCGCCTCATAATAGTTCCCGAGCTGCCTTGAACATCTTTTGCACACGGTGTTCTTCAGCCTTACAAAGGTGGACGATGAGTCCTCCGCCGTGTATCCGTTGATCTCCAGCACTGAATCCACCACGACGAGATGCGTATACGGCTCCTGTTCGACCGATGCCGTTTCCATGCTTACTGCCTTAGCTTCCTTGATGACGATGAGGGAATCCTTCGCCGCATCCTCGATCGCTTCCTGGATGTTCTTTGCCACCCATGTCTCCCCGAACCCGATCTCTCCGCAGTTGGTGCAGATCTTCACGTCGACGTGGTGCGGAAGGGATGTCAGTTTTCTGCCGTCCAGGAAACATTCCGTGCAGAGACCGTTGATCGTGCGCTCGGTCTCGTTCCCGCACTTCACGCAGAAATTCACATTATCACCATCTGAGCGTGCTTCACTTCTCCGATGACCATCACGCTCTGTTCGGAGATCAGCCCCTCTTTCACCGCCCTTTCCACCACGCGGTTGCCGACAAGGTTCATTATCGTGACGGATTTCGTTCTTTCAACGAATGTGTCCTCATCCACCGGTTCTCCGCCGTAGAACACCTCGGACACCTTTATCTTCACGCCGTCGCCCCTGAATGTCATCCCCAGGATCTCCTGGTCGCAGGCGGCCAGTATCCTGTCCTTCTCATGAACGTGGATCTTGCAGAGTATCATCTTATGCCTCCTTGTAGTAACCGTCGCGTGGGGAGTAAAGGGTTCCGCCCTCTTTAAGCATCTTCAGCCTTTTGCTGACCTGCATCTCCGACAGCCCGTCGCTGACGGAATGGGCGATGATCTCTTCCTCCGACAGCCCGTCGGAAGATCCGAATCTCTTGATTATATCAAGTATTATCGTCAGCTCGCTGCGGTCCTTCTTCGTGAAATCTTCCATTATGTTGCCGATATCCCACTGCCCCCCGTCCGGGGCCAGTATCTTATCCAGATAATATTCCACCAGTTCCACGGCCCTCAGCGCATCCCTTTCTTCGACGATGCGGCTCAGCCTCATCCGCGCCGACGCCTCGGACAGCCTTACGTATGCTTCCAGCTGCCTCGCGGTTATCGGCACGGAATCATTCTCCCCTGCTCCCATGGCCCTTATCTTCAGGTAGTTGTCCTCAATTGCTTTCATTGCTCCGTCGGTCATCACGGGCACGATGCGTTTCGAATAGGCGACATATTTTCTCAGTATATCCTGCTCGTATGTCGGCCTCACGTTCTGTGTGTCCTCCTTTATCTTCCTGACATCGACGCCGATGACGAGGGACGCATCTTCCCCGATCTGCCTGGCCTGACCTCTCCTGTGCACATTCAGGATGTGGGTGGTCAGTGCTCTGTCTGCTTCCGCATTCGGTTTGTCGGTAAGCACAAAGATAAGATCGAAACGGGACATCAGCGCAGGCGGGAGATCGATCTGCTTGGTTATCGACGTTCCCGCCATCTCGAATCTCCCGAACTTCGGGTTCGCCGCCGCAAGCATGGAACACCTGCACTGCAGGGTCGCCGTTATCCCGGCTTTTGCAACCGATATCCTCTGCGATTCCATCGCTTCATGAAGGGAAGAACGGTCCTGCACGGTCATTTTATCCAATTCATCAATGCACGCCAGCCCTTTGTCCGCAAGTACCAGCGCCCCCGCCTCGAGCGTCCATCTCCCGTCCCCGAACTCGTCCTTGACGGCGGCGGCCGTCAGCCCCGCCGCGGATGCGGATTTCCCTGATGCGTATATGCCTCTGGGAGCAAGCGAGCTCATATATCTCAGGATCTGCGACTTCGCCACTCCAGGGTCTCCGACGAGAAGCACGTGCATATCCCCTCTTATGACGGTGCCGTCGTCCATGGTCTTATTGCATCCTCCGAACAGCTGCAGTGCGATGGCGCTCTTGACCTCGGTCATACCGTGGATGGTGGGAGATATCGAAGCTACGATGTTGTCATAGAGCCTCGGGTCCCTGGACATCTCCAGGATCCGATGTTCGTCTTCCTCCGTTATCTGTATCTCGTCGTATTCGTGCTCCTCGAACTCTATCGACAGCACATCCATGAATATTTCGAAGATCGTTGTTTTGTCTCTGTCGTTCTTTTCCGAGGACCTTATTATCCCGTTTATCGTTATCCTGTTGCCGGCTGTGATGACTCCGGCGATATCGTCCTCGACGAATCCCGCTATCCTTTCTGGCTGGGCTCCGCCCCTCAGCCCCTCCGGGCTCTCCTGTATTTCGATCTTCTGAGTGTCCGCATATACGGATGCTTTCGCGTCAAGCTCGAACTGCGTCGCCTGTTTGTTGCAGCTGCCGTCCGGGTTCGAGCACATCAGAGGCATCCTCATCAGAACACCCCTCTGATTCTCCCATATCTCCGCCCCGCACCTGCTGCACCTGAAGAGTGCGCGGGTCATCCTCGGCCTGACTGTGGTGGCCTTTCTCGCGAGGCCTTCCACCGCAACAAGCTTTCCGAGGTGTTTTGCCCTGAGATGCCTTATTTCCACCTTCACATCCCTTGGGAGATTTGTTATCCTGAGATTCACGGCGTCGTCCTTGCCCCATGCCGGAGGGAGCGATGCTTTTGCGGCCTCCTTCCCTTTGCCCAGGCATCGGTCCGGATTGTCCAAAAGGTACATTGCGAAATCCGTGTTGTATGCGTCGATGTCCTCGTACGGGATGTATATGCTCTTTTTTTCAGGATAGCTTGCCGCAATGTCGGCGAAAATGATGCGGTACTTGTCCTTGCTGAATATCTCTTCCCACGCCGCCCCTATCTCGCTGTCCTGAAAACTCACCGCCATGTTATTATTTCTCCTCGTCAGACCTGTTCTTCCGGCATTCCTCGTCAGCCCACCACAGCCATCCTCCGACATCCATGCTTATCTCGCCTTTGATCAGCCCCGCCTTCCTGAGCTTGGAGAGGGTCTTTGCGATATCATCCGGACATCTGTAATTGAACAGGTGATCCAGTCTGTCGCTTGCTTCTCTGGTTGTCAGCTTATCCTCTCCGAGAACTTCCCAAATAAGCGCTACAACATCATCGGGCATTGCAACATTCTATATTGTCGGGTAGAATAAATAGACTGCACAGTAACTGAGGGGGTCCACAGGCGGCTTTGCTCAGGTACGGCTCATCGGATCTCCTTGCGGATTGCGAACATGATAACATAGTTCAGCAAAAGAAATCATTAAACTGTGCGATCTCAATGTTGTAACGATGCCTTCTGCAATCAAAAAAAGATACTCCGTCGATGAGCTCGGGGCCATCGTGACACCCATAGCGAAGAAACATGGGGTCAACAGAGTGTATATATTCGGTTCGGTTGCAAGAGGAGACTACAATGAGAACAGCGATTACGATTTTTACATCGAAATAAATGAAGTATGGGGCCTGTTCCGTCTGTCTCGTTTTTTCCAGGACCTTCATGATGCGGTGGGGTGCGACATAGATCTGCTGGATAACATCTCCATCGATCCTGATTTTTTGAAGACTATTCAATCTGAGGGAGTGGTCATATATGAGCCTATAGTGATTGGAAGGGAATAACAGGATATAAGAACATAATAGCCCACAATTATGGCGGCGTACGCTTGGAATCTCTATGGGTCTCAGTAATAAAAGAGGTTCCAGAGCTTAAAGAAGCCTGTGAGCGGATACTGAACGAAATGAACTCAGGATGACCTCATTCAGATTTAGTTCACTGTCTGCCCTTGTTTTGTATCATTTCCAGATATTCGTTCTGTATTCGCACGACCTCTGTGCTGTCCTTTGCTTTCGAGTAGTCCTCCAGCAGGGATCCGTTCAGACGTATGAATTCCGGAGCCCAGTTGAACCTTTCTTTGAACATTTCCGCCTGCTCCTTCTCTCCCAGTATGATCAGGGATGCCATTACCGCCTCCGCGCTGTTCAGCTCC
>JAIRQG010000090.1 GCA_031256615.1 Candidatus Methanoplasma sp.
GGGTTCGAGGACAGGAACGACATCGAGAAGCAGGCGGTCCTTGCCCTGAGATACCCGACAGATGTGATGGTGTTCATCCTTGACCCTTCAGAGACCTGCGGCTATGACATGAATAAACAGAATGCCCTTTTGGAGGCAGTGAGGGCGAACTTCTCCAGCATCCCCACGATAGTCGCCGAGAGCAAATGCGACGTGCTCAAAAGAGACGGAGAGAACATCAGTTTTTCAGCCGAGACCGGCGACGGCATGGACGAGCTGACCGAGAGAATATTGACTCTCGTAAGAGCCGTTTTCAGAGAAAAGGCGGTCACTTCAGAGGAGATCTGACCATGGGAGAGGTCGCAGCCAGCGACGAGATGAAAGAATACTTCAGATCACTTTCCGAAAAGAACAACGAATGCTACAGGATCGCCGAGGCTGCAAGAAAGCTTGGCAGGGACCCGGAGACATTCGTCGAGATACCTCAGGCAGAGGACCTTGCTTCCAGGGTCGAAAAGCTCCTGAAAGATTACAATGTTGACGGGGTCGCCGACGACATCCGCAGACTTACGGAGAAATACAAGAACCGTGAGATAGTGGCGCTCATGATCGCCGGAGAGATAGCGAAGAGGCCTGGGGAGAGCTTGGAGAAGATCGTTGACAGGGCGGTAAGAGTCGGCCTTGCCGTTCTTACCGAAGGGATACTTGTGGCGCCTCTCGAAGGGATCGCCGATACGAAGATCAAGATCAATGCGGACGGTTCATCGTACATAGACCTTATTTTTGCGGGACCCATCCGCGCGGCCGGAGGCACGGCGCAGGCAATGAGCGTCCTCATAGCGGACATGGTACGCCAGGCCCTTGACATCGGCAAGTACATCCCTACCAAGGAAGAGGTAGCCCGATTCAACGAGGAAATACCATTGTATAAACAGTGCCAGCATCTTCAATTCTTACCCACCGTGCAGGAAATAGAGATGATCGTCAAGAACTGCCCCATATGCGTTGACGGAGAGGGGACAGAGACCGCCGAGATCTCAGGATACAGGGATCTGCCGAGGATCGAGACGAACCGGGTAAGAGGCGGCGCATGCCTTGTTATTGCTGAAGGGATGTGCCAAAAAGCCTCAAAACTGAAGAAGCACGTTGATAACCTCAATATCAAAGGCTGGGATTTCATCGGAGAGTTTGTCGGCGCTCATAAGACAAAGGATGTATCCGCCGATGTGAAAAAAACGGTGCAGCCGTCGAAAACATATCTCAAGGACCTTATTGCCGGCAGGCCTATCTTCGGACATCCATGCGCTGTCGGAGGATTCAGGCTTAGATACGGCAGGGCGCGCACAACGGGGCTTGCCGCGCTTGCGTTCAATCCTGCAAGCATGTATGCGATGGATGAGTTCATGGCCCTCGGCACCCAGATCAAGATAGAAAGACCCGGCAAGGCCTGCGTCGCTACGCCGTGCGATATGCTGGACGGACCGTTCGCATTGCTCGGGGACGGCAGCCTCGTACACTGCCAGACAAAAGAGGAAATGAAAGCCGTCAGCAAAGACGTCGTTGAGATCATTGACAACGGGGAGATCCTCATTCCGTTCGGTGAGTTCAGCGAGAACAACCATATCCTTGTGCCGTGCGGGTACCCGCTGGAATGGCACAGGGAAGAGATACTTTCCAAGGCCGAGCTTCCCAACGACTGGAAAGACCCAACGTACGAACGCGCGAAGGAGATGTGCATGCAGCTGGGCGTTCCTCTGCATCCCAAATACAACATGTTCTGGTACGACGTCACGGTGGAAAAACTGGAAGACCTCAGATCCAAGATACTCTCCGGCGGAAAGTTCGACAAAAATCTGATGGTCCCCAACGAACCTGCGGCGAAGAGGACCCTGGAAGACCTCTGTGCGACGCACCGCGTCTCCGGGAGCGACATCGTCATCGACGAATTGTATTCAATGCCCCTGCTGGACGGCCTCGGCCTCAAGGTTAACGGCGGCAGTATATCCTCTCTTAGAGAACTTGAGGGTGATGATACCTTATCTGCAGTAAGCGCAGCGGCCGGATTCGAGATACGCGCGAAGGCCAGAACTCGTGTGGGAACGAGAATGGCCCGCCCAGAGAAAGCAAAAGAAAGAGAGATGTCGCCGAAAGTGCACTCCTTATTCCCTGTGGGAAGGGACGGGCAGTACGGAAGAGATATCGAATCCGCCATCAAAGCGTCCCACGCCAAGACCGGGCTGAGATCAAATGTAGAACCGACGCTTAATATCGAAGTCGGGAAAAGGATATGTCAGAAGTGCGGGAATGTAACGTTCCGCACATGGTGCAGAGAATGTGAGGAGCATACCTTCGCATCGGCCGCAAAGAAGACCTACGGGAACACCGGGCCGTCGATGATGAACATCAACCTGTCGGACGAGTACCGCAAAGCGATCTCGTATCTCAAGGAGGCCGCCCCGAACGAGCTCAAATGTGTTGAGGGGCTTATATCTAGGTCCAAGACCCCGGAGATACTTGAGAAAGGGATACTGAGAGCAAAGAACGGAGTATCCGTCTACAAAGACGGTACGGTGAGGTATGATATGACAGACATACCACTTACCCATTTCAGACCGAGGGAGATAGGCCTCAGCATCGAGAAGGCGCATGAACTGGGGTATATCCATGATTGGAACAGTATACCGCTCACAAGCGAAGACCAGATATGCGAGCTTAAGGCACAGGACATCATACCTTCAAGGGACTGCGGAGAATTCCTCGTTAAAATATCCAAATATCTGGATGATGAACTTGAGAGGATCTACGGTCAGAAAAGATACTATAAAGCAAACAACAGGTCCGATCTGGTCGGACACCTGACATTCGGGCTGGCACCGCACACGTCCGGCTGCATCCTGTGCCGCATAATCGGGTATTCCGATATCAGAGGCTGCTACGGCCACCCGTTCTTCCACGCCGCGAAGAGAAGGAACTGCGACGGCGACGAGGACTGCGTGATATTGGCCCTTGACGGCCTGCTGAACTTCTCAAGATCATATCTCCCGGACAGGAGAGGCGGGCTTATGGATGCACCCCTAGTTCTTACCACAAGGCTCGACCCCAACGAGATCGACAAAGAGGCTCACAACATAGATTGCCTCAGGAACTATCCTCTCGAATTCTACAAGGCAGCGATGGACATGCGCGACCCGAAAGAAGTGGAGAAGATGATGGACCTGATATCGGGACGCATCGGCACCCAGGAACAATATGAGGGGCTGGGCTTCACACACGACACGCACGATATCGCTGAGGGGCCTAAGAACTCCGCATACACCACACTGGAGACAATGACAGAAAAGATGGACGCCCAGCTGCTTTTGGGAAAGAAGATACGCGCGGTGGACGAAAGGGATGTTGCGACCAAGGTCATCAACAAACACTTCCTGCCGGACATGGCAGGCAATCTCAGAAGTTTCAGCACGCAGACCATGAGATGCACCAAATGCGGAGAGAAATACAGAAGGATACCTCTGTCCGGCATATGCAAATGCGAGAATCAGCTGACCCTCACCGTACATGAGGCCAGCGTAAAGAAGTACCTGGAAGTGTCAAAGGAGATCAGCGACAAATACAACCTTGACGAGTATACCAAAGAGAGGATAATGATCTTGGAGATGAGTATGAACTCGGTATTCAACAACGATAAGGTCAAAAAATGCAGACTCTCTGATTTCTATTAAAGAAGGTGGCTCTTTGAGATTTCATGTGGAAATCTGAAAGAGCCAGTGATCATAATATCCATGCGTTCAGTTGTTGCATTATTTGCAGCGTCTGTTTCAGACGGGATCTGGGCAAAGAATATTTGTTTAGAAATCTTTTTAAATTATGTTATTATTCTACACTTATTCTGATATAATAATAGCAGAATAATATACGGAGGCAATTCAATGCTGATTAAATCATCAACCGCTCTCAGGACAGATTATGCCAATATCTCTAAATTGGCACACGAACGGGCTGAACCGGTGTATATCACAAAAAACGGCGAGGGAGATCTAGTGGTGATGAGTTTGGAAGCCTTCGAAATGCGAGAAGAGATGTATCGCCTCAAATCGCGTTTATATGTCGCTGAACAACAGCGTATAGAAGGTGCAAAAACTCGTTCGCTTGATGATGCCGAGAAGATGTTGCGGAGCATCATCAATGAATAAGTACAGAGTGGAAATTTTGCCCCTCGCGTGGAATGACCTGCGCGAGATCGGCGAATATATCACACAGAACGACCCTGCAGCAGCAAACCGTGTTGTGGAAAAGCTCATAGCATCTTTACAACGTCTTGAAACATTCCCATTGTCCGCACCGTTTGTACCAGATACAGAACTCTCAAAAGAAGGATATCGTGTTTTGGTGTGCGACAAATATCTTTGTTTTTATCGTGTTGAAGATAAAAAGGTCTTTGTTTATCATATCGCGCACGGCGCGATGAACTATCCGGTTCTGTTTAGATCTTTAAGTTCCAAAAAAACGGAAGAGTAAGGGCAAGAGCATATGCCTGATGTATAAAGAAGAAAACGACCCTTTCAGATTTCCACATGAAATCTCAAAGAGCCAAGAAGATAATAACGGGCTTGCGCCCGGAAAGGATCAGATCGCCTCGCCCACGTGGGCGAAAGCCTCTTCAGATTGTTTGGAAAGGATCTCCGTTGCTTTGTCAAGAACCTGCTTTGCGGTAAGGGAGCCGTCCGTCTCATATTTGAAGTAGAAGTTGGTGTCATCCGCGCCAACGGTGACCGCTCCTCTTGAGACTGTCTCGCATTCCCTGCACATGGCGCAGTTCAGCGGGTCCTTTACCTTCAGCTTGCCGCTCTTGATCTCGAACACGTGCTTTGCGCATATTTTTGCGCATTTGAGCGTGTCCGGTTCGCCGGCCTTTTTCTCATCAACAGATACCTTGGGAAGATACTTGTACCCTACACCGAAGGCCGCCTGCCATTTAGCATGGTCTTTGGCCACTCCCATCACTGCCGTTGCATAGATGAGAACTGCCTGTCCGCCGGTGAGTTCCGCTATGGGTATGAACTGGTCCTTGACCGCAAGGTCGGGGTTCCCGAGGGGCATCATGTCGCCGGAAAGAACGGTGCACGGCCCTATCTTATTGAGGCTGTACATTATCATGCAGCTGGGGCACCCCTCCCCTCCGCAGACACAATCCTTCTGGAAGGTAAAGAGCTCATAATCGGTTGGCACTGGTATCATTCCGAGCCTGTGAGCTACGATCTCATCAAACAGAGGAGTTACGCTCTCATACTCTTTATCATCCACCATTATAGGCCCAAGGTGGAATTCCACCTTGTCTATGGCCATTTTGGGGATGTCGGTAAGCATTGTCCTTCTGAGTGCATTCGCCATGGCGGGTGAAGAATTTCTCAGTATGAATACGCCCTTCGTCTCCCCCATATCGATTATCTCTATTTCCATGAGAACTTCTCCTCAGACCCTGCGTCCTCTGCGACCGCCTTTCTTCTTGGTGCCGTCGTGCGGGATCGGTGTTACATCTTCGATGCGTCCGATCTTCAGTCCGGCCCTTGCGAGCGCACGGATGGCTGCCTGAGCACCTGGTCCGGGCGAGGTTGATTTGTTTCCGCCGGGTGCACGGACTCTGACATGTATCCCTACAATGTCCTTCTCTTTGGCGATCTCAGCGATCTTCTCCGCCGCTTTCTGTGCGGCGTACGGCGAAGATTCGTCCTTTGCCTGTTTGACGACCATTCCTCCTGTGACCTTGCCAATTGTCTCGGCACCGGTTATGTCAGTAAGAGTGATCATGATGTTGTTGTAACTTGCAAATATGTTCGCTATTCCCCATTTCGCCGTCATCAGATCTCACCATCTTCCAGTGTTATTCCAGCTTCTTCCGCGTCGGCCTTTGCTTTCGCGGCTGCTTCTTTTTCCGTCTTTTCCTTGACCTCTGCCTTCGCGGCCGCATTGATTGCCGCCTGCTCGGGCGATATCCTCATCGGGTGCATCTCATCAGTGAACGGAGAAGCATCGTTGTAAGTGACCGATGCCTCCTCTTCCCTGCTGACAATGTATCCGGGAACAGTGACCCTGTGGCCGTTGATGTGTATATGGCCGTGGGATATCATCTGCCTAGCCTGTTTTATTGTAGATGATAAGCCCTTTTCGAAAACGACCGTCTGAAGCCTTCTTGCGAGAATGTTGTTCTCGGTAAGAATAAGTATGTCATTCAGGTCCGAGCCTGTGACCGGCAGCAGACCCAT
>JAIRQG010000068.1 GCA_031256615.1 Candidatus Methanoplasma sp.
GGTACGGCGCTGGCATCGGCGGCGGCTACAACGGCGCGGGCGGCTACATAACCATCAAAAACGGCACTGTGACCTCAACGGGCGGCGTCAACGGCGCTGGCATCGGCGGAGGCGACAACGGCGGAGGCGGCAACATAACAATCGAAAACGGCACTGTGACCGCAACAGGCACCAGCGGCGGCGCTGGCATCGGCGGCGGTAAGACCGGCGCAAGCGGCTACATAACCATCGGCAGCGGCACTGTGACCGCAACAGGCGGCAACAGCGGCGGCGCGGGCATAGGCACGAGCTACTTGGGGTCAAATGGGACCTTGAGGATCGACTTCTTCGCAGACATTAAAGCATACTCCAGGGGCGTACCCGCAATAGTGGGTGACGAGTCGGGCAACAGCAACCGCGGATACCGGGTGAACGCATCCTTCGCAGCTCAGATCTCGAACTCCGCCGTTATGATCAGGGCATACGCAGACGGCGACGACACCACCGTCTTGAAAACCCTGGTCTTGCCTGGGAGATACACCGGATTCGAATTCAGCACCGGAGAAAAATCGGTAACAACAGGATACAACCTCTTTGCGACCATTTCGGATGTCATTTATCAGATCATTTTGACAAAGGGTGAAACCGACCGGATGCAGTCTGTTAACAACGGCAGCACCCTCCAGATAATGCTGAAATCAAGCACAGCGGTCACAGGTGTGACCCTCAACACGAACTCAGTGATCCTGGGGGTGGGAGAAAAGGAACGTATTACGGCAACGGTGTTCCCATCCGATGCTACCATCAAGAATGTCAAATGGCTATCCAGCAACGAATCCGTTGCGACCGTTGACGAGAACGGTGTTGTGACCGCCGTCGGCGTCGGACAGATAACGATATCTGTTACGACGGGGGACAGAGGCTACCGGGCGTTCTGCACCGTGAAGGTTTTGGCCGAAGTAACGCACACGACCGGAGTGGTCCTCGACAAAGAGTCATTGACCTTACCCATCTACCGTATTGAACAGATAACAAAAACAATATACCCGTCCGACGCGGCGATCAAGAACGTCAAGTGGTCCTCGAGCAACAGAACGGTGGCGAGTGTTGATGCTGCCGGTAAAGTGATAGGCATCACCCCCGGAACAGCGGTCATCACGGTCACAACTGCAGACGGCGGTTTCACCGCGACATGCGTCGTGACTGTTGTCGCTCCGGTGAAAAACGTATCGGTTGATAAGAGCTCAGTGACCCTTAAAGAGGGACACGGTGAAGAGATAACGGCAACGGTGTCTCCAGCCAGCGCAACGAACAAAGATGTCACGTGGTCCTCCAGCGACGAATCGGTGGCGAGTGTTGTTGACGGTTTTGTGACTGCGATCCGCAAAGGAACAGCGACGATAACTGCCAAAACGGTCGAGGGAGACTTTGAGGCATTCTGTCTCTTGATTGTGGAGGGACAGCAGGTGATAGTGACTTAACACAATCTCTGAAACATCTTCCAAAACCTTTTACCCAACGGCCGTGCGGTTGCGGCCACACGGCCGTGCTTGGGGCAGAAAATGCGACGGTTTTTAATGCCGCAGCGTTCCCGGCCCTCTTCAACATCAAAGGACGGACCGCGGATAATTGGATATAAAGCAAAAAAATACACACATTCTCTCTTTTTCTGCGTGCTCCGCCTGCTTTCCCGCCATCTGAGTTGGATGGGATAGGGAAGAAAAAATGCGAGACCCGTTAAATAATTCGCACTCCATGACACTTTACATCCCTGAAAAGGAGGGATCTTGAGAAATAGCACTATGTTATTGAGGAGGCGCTAACCAACAAGGATACCCGTCAGCCTTCCCATTTATCAAAAAAACAAATGGATCGATCGGGTATCCTTGCCCCCTTAAAGGGAACTGCAGCGCGGACGCGCAAAAAGACGGGGAATTCTGAGTCAGATGGGTTTTTTCGGTTAAAGTTTGACAGAGCTGCCGCAAATCAGATAAAATTAAAAAACAGAATGGGCAATTGGATCAAACCGCCGTCATTCCTGATGATGCTGCATCAACGGGATGTTATACTTATGCCTGTGACGACGGAGTCGTAGCAGTTCCGATCGACCGCCTCGGGCCATTACACTGCATTTATGCCCAAACATTCCAAATGGTACAATTAAAAACCAATATGCCGTTGCATTCATGATGCATGAGAAGCTGAAAGCCAGCATAAAATGCGGTCAGATAATTGACAAGAACGGGTATCCATACCTGGTCCATCCGGTAACTGACGGAATACCGGAGATGGACCCCGACATTCTGGACGAGATAATCGATTGGATGGTCTCCGCCGGCAACTTCGAATGCGACCGCATCATCGCGCCGGAATCGATGGGCATACCTCTTGCCGTCCCCCTGTCGCTCAGACTCAGGATACCGTACTCCGTCATCCGGAAGAGGTCTTACGGCATTGAAGGGGAGATCCCCGCCGTATACCAAACAGGATATTCCGAAGAGAAGGTCTACATAAACGGCCTGAAGAAGGGAGACAGAGTGGTCATCGTGGACGATGTGCTGAGTACAGGAGGCACGTTGTCGGCGATCGTCGGCGCTCTGAGAGAGAACGGGATCTTCGTATCGGATATTCTGGTCGTTTTCTGCAAAGGTCCAGACATAAAAGAACTCAACAAGCGTTTGGGCATCGAATTCAAAAGGATGTTGGACCTGTCGGTCGAGGACGGAGCCGCCGCCGTAAAAGACCCATCGGGCTGACTGCAGGCTAACTGTAGTTCTCTTCTTTAAGTCGGGCTGACGGACTCTTCGGCCGTGGGGCCCGATCTGATAATTTTGGTTATGGCGGCATGCATAGCCGGTTCTCTGATAGGGACCTTTACCGGATTGGTCCCCGGCATCCATGTGAACACCCTTGCATCGATGATGCTTGCATCTTATCCGGCGATGGAATCTTTCATATTGCCTTTCGCGTCCTCGGCGAATGTCCCCGTAATTGTGTCATCCTGCATAATGTCCGCCTCCGTGGTCCATTCTTTCGTTGATTTTGTTCCGTCCGTGTTCATAGGTGCGCCGGATCCGGACGAGGTACTGACGGCGCTTCCGGGGCATAGGCTTCTGATGAAAGGACAGGGTATGCGCGCCGTCCGTGCCGCAGCGGTGGGCAGCGCCGTCGGCGCTTCGTCGGCGCTTCTGCTTGCGGTGCCCCTTCAGTATCTGATGCTGCACGGACTGGCGGATCAGCTTGATACATTCACCGTTGCGGTGCTGATCTTCACCCTGGTAGCGGTGGTCCTGAAAGAACGCGGTCTTGAGAACAAGGTCTGGGCAGCTGTGCTCGCGGCCGTATCCGGAACGCTCGGCCTGTTCTGCATGGATCTCCCGATACCCTCCATTGGGATCGCTGGAAAGGGGACGCTTCTCTTTCCTCTGCTGACCGGGCTTTTCGGCATACCTGCGCTGCTGAGCTCATTCCGCAACGCCTCCGTTCCGGAACAGCAAGACGACGGCATCTCTCCGGTGGACCATGTCCCGGGGATAAAGGGAGTTGTCATGGGCTCGGTCGCCGGATGGTACCCCGGCATGACAGCTACGGTGGGCGCATCTTTGTCATCGATCTTCCTGCCTGAGGACAGACCGGAGAGGTTCATCTCCGTCGTCGCGTCCATCGGAACAGTGACCTCGATATTCTCGCTTATTACCCTGTCTGTCTCCGGCAGCGGAAGGTCGGGGACAGTGCTCGTCATTAAAGAGATCATAGGAGACGGCATATCCGGGTTCTGTTCGCCGGAGTTCCTTCTGCTCCTTCTCTGCGCAGCGGTCGCGTCCTTCTTTGGTTATCATGCGACAATATCCATCGGAAAGATGATGAGCAGACTGACCAACAAGATCAATGCCGTGATCCTGAACAAAGCCGTCCTGTGTTTTGTTGTCGCGCTTGTACTGCTTCTTACCGGGCCGTTCGGCCTGCTGATACTGGCGGCGTCGGCCCTTGTGGGGATGGTCCCTCTTGCCGCGGACATGAGCAGGATCCCTCTGACAGGATGTCTGATACTCCCGGTCATCATCCACGGGCTCTTCGGGCAGTTTCTCTGAACACATTCTGCGGATAGACTTTTACATTCGTACTTTCTCTCCAAAGTATGTCGGAGACGGCCGCGGGGAAGACAGGGGTTGTGCTGTTACTCGCGGTGGTTGCCTTCGCAGCTCTGATGGATGGTCTGGACGGCAGCATCGTGAATGTCGCCCTGCCGGAGATGTCCGGACATTTCGGCACGGACGCCGGTACCATCGCATGGGTAGCTGTGACATACTATGTTGTGCTGGCAGGTCTCCTGATCCTGTTCGCAAGGATTGCAAAGAACGGCATGATAAAGAAGATCTTCCTGATCGGCCTTATCGTTTTCACGGTAAGTTCTTTCTTCTGCGGCATATCGGTGAATTTACAGATGCTGCTGATATCCAGGCTGGTGCAGGGCGTAGGGGCGGCGATGATGGGCGCCGCCGCGCCGATAGTATGTGTGAAGTATCTTCCCGCATCGAATCTGGGGCTGGGGATGGGCGTTATCACTCTCGGGAGTTCGCTGGGTTTCGCCCTCGGTCCCGTCGTAGGCGGGCTGATCACCGATCTTATATCCTGGCACTGGATATTCCTTATCAATGTGCCCCTGGGGCTGGTCGTCATCCCTCTGCTCATGAAGGCCATCCCCAAAGACGGCGGATACAGCGGAAGCGTCGATGTTACCGGCGCCGTACTGCTTTTCTCAGCGATGCTGTGCGGCATACTTGCTCTGGAGCGCATCCCTTACTCCGAAGATTCAACGCTGGTCACTCTGTCCGCCGTCGTGAGTGTGGCGTCTCTCGCCGCCTTCATTGCGGTGGAGATCAGAAAAAAAGATCCGCTGCTGAACCTGCGCATTTTCAGACATTGGAAATTCAATGCGGTGCTTATTGCTTACACCCAAGGCAGCATTGTCTACATGGGTCTGCTGTACCTTCTGCCTTTCTACATGGTCGTGTGCATGGGCTTTTCCTTTTCCGAGACCGGCATGTTCATTCTCATTTCTCCTCTGCTGACACTGTTGCTGTGCGTCCCCATATCGAGGTGGTCCGACCGCACCGAACGCAGGGCGTTCGCGGTGGCGTCGTCCTCCTTTATGACGGCGGGCTGCCTGATAATGGCGCTGTTCTCTTCTCAGTCTATGGTCCTGCCCCTTGTCGCGACCCTGGTCTGCATGGGGCTCATGTGGGCATTGTGCGGCGGACCGGTGGCGAGCCGCATCATAGAGAATGTCAAGGATGAGAGCAGAGAAATGGGCTCTTCGGTGATGCACGCGTTCATTAACTTAGGCTGCACCATCGGGACCGCTCTCTTTGCCATGCTTTTCACCATCGGGTCCGGGTCCGGGAACATCAGCATCACCAACCTTCCGCCTGATGTTTTCATCGACGGCTTCATACTCGCTGCAGCCGCCGGCACATTGTTGGCAGCGGTCGCGATCGTTCTTTCATTCATTGTCAAGGAACCAAAAAGGTCCGTATCGTGATCGCTCTTTTTCTGATCCCCGGATTGCCCTCGCAGTGAGCCTCATACCCTCGGCAAAACGCTGATCGCCCGAGCACATGAGAAACCTCTTTGACAGTAACACGGTTTTACGGCCACCCACATATATTATTAGGGTGAAACATATTATGACCTATGGGATTGGAAGATGACCTCTACTCTGAACTTGTAGAGTTGAGAGAGCAGATAAGAGAGGACCGAACGCACTCGACAGGCAGGGCGCCCACTGTGTGCACCGACGAAGCACTCCGGGAAATGGCGCAGAGGGTACCGACGAGGGCGGATGATTTTGCGGCCATTCCGGGCATAGGACAGAGGTTCGTTGAGCTGTACGGGGATGATTTCCTCCAAGTGACAAAGAAGTATGCCGTCACCGCCGCAAAGGGTTCGAACATGGATGCCGATGTCGTCAAGACGCTCCGGGAACTCCAGAAGAAACTTGTCAACATAAGCAGGAACAACCGCCTCCTCTACATAGGGAAGCTTTACAGGAAGACCGCTTTCGATCTTACGGCGATACCCGACCTTGACCTGATGGGCCTTCTTTTCGGAAGGAAGAAATCGCTGAAGCTGTGCGATTCGACAAAGAACGCCGAAGAGCTGCGCATCTTCAAAAGCATCAACGAACTCATAAGAGAGGTCAACAGAGATATGAGGGACAAGGGCCAATACGACCTGTACATAGGTTATCCTTTCGTTGAGGGGAGGCTTCCGGGGGAGGACTTCGACATCCGCGCACCGCTTGCTTTGTTCCCTGTCATATTGGATAAGGATGCGAAGAGCATCTCCATCAGGCTTGACGACTCCAGAGACATGGTCTACAACAACTCCCTCATTCTGGCATTCATAAAGTTCAGCGGAAAGAACCGCCCGCTTCCGTATAACGTCATCGAGGATTGCAACGGCGAGACCTTCGTGAGCAACCTCATCGCGTTCTACGAAGGCCAGGGATTCCCGCTCAAGATATCTTACGGACTCCCGGTCCCTTTCGTGGATTACAAAGCGGGAGAGTTCCCCAAGCATCTTCCCGGCGATATGAACATGGTGCACAACATCGTCCTCGGGAAATATCCGTCCTATTCCAGCTACATCCAGAAGGATTTCGATGAGCTTCTGGCCGGAAGGGAGATCAACGCCGCCCTTTCCAATCTGATCGCGGACCTGAACATCGGCGATTTCTATGTGGATTCGCCAAGCCCGCTTTCGCTTCCCGCGCTGAGGGAGAGGGGGCTTGAGGCCTCCGAGAAGGAGATAACATACATCAATACCCTCAACAGCGCTCAGGAGAATGTCATCACTGCCGTCAACAAAGAGGACGAGCTTGTTGTCCAGGGCCCTCCGGGGACCGGCAAGTCTCAGGTCATCACCGGCCTTATCACGTCCGCCGTGAGCAGCGGTAAGACCGTTCTCATGGTATCCGAAAAGAAGACCGCACTGGATGTCGTATACTCCCGGCTGGGCAACCTGTCGAAATACTGTCTCATGATAGACGATACGAACAACAAGGATCATTTCTATCAGCAGCTGGCATATATGCTTGAGACCGTGCCTCCCCGCACCGGCTCCGACCTCGTGGCCCTTTCCGAAAGCATCGACAGGGATGTCTCCGTGCTGTCGAGCATTGCGGATACGATGTACAGCGAGGGGGACTTCGGGATAGAGCCGTATAAACTCTATTCGATGGAAAGATGGCTCAACCTTGAAGACAAGATCGATCTCGAGAAATACAAAATGATCAAAGCGGCAGTGTCCGCAAAGATACTTGAGCTCAAATACAAAGAGGTCAAAGAACTCAACAGGAAATTCGGCGACAGGGTCCTGATGACGAATTTCAACGAATACTGCGAGTGCATAGAGAAGACCCCGTGGTTCACCCTTATGAAACCCGATCTCTCGGAGTATAACATCGGAGAGATGAAGGCGGACCTCATGGACCTTGAGAACCAAATGATGGAGTGGAGAAGCAAAGGCTTCATGTCAAGGATGTTCTCAAAGAGCAAGGTCAACAGAGAAGCCACCGCCATGCTGGACAAATATTTCAATTCATACAACGAGAGGACCGTCCAGACGGTGCTTGACGACCCCAAGAGCATCACAAACGCTCTTGCGGACTACGAACTCTACTCTTCCCGCGCCACCGTATATGACAGGCTCAACGAGAGAGAGCGCATCTACGGAAGGGATATCATCTCTCTGTCAAAGGATTCCCACTGGTCATTCGACGAAAGCAACAACACGATCCTGAGATACATTTTGAACCACCACCTGCAGAGGTTTGATGCGGACCACAAAGCTCTTCTTCAGGACATACAGGACTTCGACAGCATCGTGTCGGACATGGACCGCAAGATCGGCGAGAAGAAAAAACTCACGAAGGACCGCGTCGAAGAGATCCTTCAGGATAATCTCAGATACATAACAGAATCCAAACGCCGCGGCGATATCGCAAGGATCATTGAGAACAAAAGGAAATGGAGCCTCAGCAAATTCATCAACCGCTACAGCTATGAATTGTTCAAGGGACTGAAGATCTGGCTTCTCACCCCGGAAGTGGTGTCGGAGATAATGCCCCTTGAGATGGGCCTTTTCGACCTGCTGATATTCGATGAGGCCTCGCAGATGTATGTGGAGAAGGGAGTGCCTTCGATCTACCGCGCCAAGAAGGTCGTTGTCGCAGGCGACCACAAGCAGCTCCGCCCGTCCAACCTCGGTTCCGGGCGCATTGAGTACGGAAACGACGATGATTACGAAGGAGAGGAGGATGAGGTCTCCGCAGTGCTTGAGGAGGAAAGCCTCCTCGATCTTGCAAGGACGCGTTACGACAACATCCTGCTGAACTTCCACTACCGTTCCAAATACGAAGAGCTCATAGCATTCTCCAATTACGCTTTCTACGGCGGAAAGCTGTACGTCTCGCCGAATGTCTCCCAGCCGGAAAGGCCTCCCATAGAGGTCCACAAGGTCAGCGGAGAATGGGCGAACAAATCCAACGTCAAAGAAGCGAGGATCGTAGTGGACATCCTGAAAGAGTTCTTCAAGACCAGGAAAGAGAATGAGACCATCGGAATAATATCATTCAACGTTTCGCAGAGAGACCTGATCAACGACCTTATCGATGATGAATCTGCAAAAGACCCCGAATTCGGAAAGATGGTCAACCAGGAGATGACAAGGTTCGACAACGGAGAGGACGTGGGCCTCTTCATCAAGAACATCGAGAGCGTCCAGGGAGATGAGCGCGACGTGATCGTGTTCTCGATCGGCTACGCCAAGAACAATGAGGGCAAGCTCATGCAGAGGTTCGGGTGGCTTAACAACAAAGGCGGAGAGAACCGCCTGAATGTGGCCATCAGCCGTTCGAAGAAAAAGATCCATATTGTGTTATCATTCGATCCGGAAGAGCTTCAGGTCGAGACCGCGAAGAACGACGGCCCCCGCATACTGAAGAAATATCTGCAGTATGCAGTGGCGGTAAGCAACGGCGAAAAAGAGCTTGCCGCCAGCATACTTGAGTCTTTCGGAGAGAAGAGATGGGCGCCGGCGCCGCCGGTCCCGGGAGAATCCCCCATCACCGAGAAGGTGTACAACGCGCTTGTAAGGAAAGGATACAGCGTGGAGAAGGACGTCGGCATCGGAGGGTATCAGATCGACCTTGCCATCAAACAGGACGGTAAGTACATCTTGGGAATAGAATGCGACAACCACATTTATGAGATGTCGGACTCGACCAGGGAAAGGGACTACCACAGGCAGAAGTATCTTGAATCCAGAGGCTGGCACATTCACAGGGTATGGACTCCCGGAATGTGGAAGGACCCTCAGAAGGAGATCAACAACATCGTCAAGGCCATCGAGCGCATCAGCCGCCACTGATCCTCTAAGATAATTCGGCCTTCTTCACAATGAGCGTCCCGCTTCCTTTCTTCCATTCTTTTTCATATTCGGTTATTGACAGCGGCCTGCTGTGCATAGGGGAATCCAAGGTCATCGACTCGTATTCTCCTCCCTCCCCGATCACGCTTATGCCGTATTTGTCCCTGAGGCCTCTGAGCTCTTCCGCTGTCTCCGGAGAGATCTCCCTCCCCAGCCATGTTTCGTCAAGACCTTCCGCGTAGCATCCTATTATGATGGCTTTGATGCCGGCCGACAGCAGCTCCTCGAGCACCGTGTCCTGGTCTTTCCTCCACAGCGGGGATATCACTTTAAGACCAAGATCCCCGCATACGGCATTCATCCTGTCCCACTGGTAATCCGACCAGACCGCCCCTGTCACAATCCCGTCGATCTTCAGGCGCGAAAGCGCCTCTCTGAGCGACCGCATATCGTCTTCTTCCGAACCTGACGTCTCTGCGGTTATCAGATCTATCCCGAGAGATTCTGCCATGAGCGGCACCGCATCTATGTTCGGAACGTGGAATATCCACGATTCTCCGGCTTTCGGCACTATGCTCACCAGATGAACGACCTCGTATCCCATTTGCTGTGCCAGATATAACGCCAATGTGGAATCCTTCCCTCCCGAATACAAGGCCGCCAAACGCATATCAACAATTATGAACAACAGAGTAGATTAATCTTACACCAGCCAAGTGTTGCGGGTGTCCGAAACAAGGTTTTTATTTCAAGAGGATATTATAATCTTAAGGAAGGTGACGGCCCTGAGGGGCCGGGCCCTTAACGCAGTGCCATACGGTGCCGGATTACTGGCAGTCGCTGATCACAAGGATCGGGTCATCCACGCGTATCCGAATCCTAATGATGCCTTTACGGCGAGATACGGATGTTTGCACGATATCACCTCCCGCCAAAGCAGTCCCAGGTCTGCCAGAAGTGAGCTGCGCAGATCCGGGCTCACCCTTTAGCATACTGTCCACTGGCGGTTTTTATTTTCTCCCTTTGCACTACAGTAAGTATACCTTAAGGGCCTGTTGCCATTACGACATCGGGAAAGATGATAAATGATAATGCTATTGCTGACAAAGTGATGAAAGAGATGGCCTCGGACGAACTCAACCTCAAAAAGGTCGTTGCGGAGAAAGCGGTCGATGATTATATTAAAGATGGAATGACCGTAGGACTGGGCACGGGATCCACTTCGGAGTATGCCGTGCGGAGAGTGGGGGAGCTTGTAAAAAGCGGCTTTAAGCTGAAATGCGTCGCAACCTCTGAACGCACGGCCGATCTGGCACAGAGCCTCGGCATAGAGCTTTGCGATCTCAACGATGTGGATCACATCGATGTCACTATCGACGGGGCTGATGAGGTCGATCCGGCCAAACAGCTTATCAAAGGTCTGGGCGGGGCCCTTCTGAGAGAAAAGATCGTTGCCGCCGCCAGCCTTGCAGAGGTCATCATCGTCGACAGCTCCAAAATTGTTGAGAAGCTCGGCGTGAAGACCCCTCTGCCGGTCGAGGTCGTTCCGTACGGCCACAAGAAGACGGCATATGCTCTGGAGAGACAGGGGTGCAAAGCAAAGCTGAGGATGTCGGGCAACACACCGTTCGTGACGGATGCGGGCAACTACATCTATGACTGCAAATTCGAGTCCATCGAAAGCCCGTTCTTCCTTGAGTCGAGGATAGACGTAATACCCGGGGTCGTGGAGAACGGACTTTTCCTCAATACAGCGGATGCTGTTTTGGTATCGCACCCCGACGGCACAGTGACAAAAGTCGTGTGATCCTTTTCTTATTATAAGAGAAAGCATGGGTGAGGTTTTAATATAACCTCGATAATAGCACGTTCCGATTCACTTAAGGTGACCTATATGAAAATGCCCAGAACGATCAAAACGTACTGCCCTTTCTGCAAAACTCACACGGAGCATGACGTGGAAAGGGTCAAGAAGAAGAAAGCCAGCGAGCTTAAATGGGGTCAGAGGAGATTCAGAGAAGCAACATCTGGATACGGTGGATACCCCAGGCCGAAGCCGAAGGACAGGGAAAAGCCTACCAAAAGGGTGAACATCAGATTCAGATGCGAGACCTGCAAGAAAGCACACCTGACCTCATGCATAAGAGCAAAGAAGTTCGAGCTCACGGAGTGATCACATGACCGATAATTTCATAAAAATAAAATGTCCGGACTGCGAGAATGAACAGATAGTGTTCAGAAAAGCAGCCACCAAAGTGAACTGCCACGTATGCGGTTCCGTCCTTGTCGTGCCCAAAGGCGGCGTCGGAGAGATCAAGGGCGAAATAATTGAGGTAATAGGCTGATGTCTAGGGCCAAGGGCTTTCCCGAGAACGGAGAACTCGTCGTCTGCACCGTTACAAGTGTGAAAAACTTCGGTGCCTTCGTCACTTTGGACGAGTACGAAGGAAAGGAAGGGTTCGTTCACGTAAGGGATGTTGCCACAGGCTGGGTAAAGTACATCAGGGATTTCATAAGGGAAGGGCAGAAGATAGTCTGCAAGGTTCTGGGCGTAGACTCTTCCAAAGGCCATATCGACCTTTCCCTCAAATCAGTTAACGATCATCAAAAAAGAGAGAAAATCCAGCAATGGAAGAACGAGAACAAGGCCGAGAAACTTTTGGAGATAATCGCGGAGCGCATCTCTATCCCGGTCAACGACGCGTATGAGCTGTTCGCTTACGATCTTCTCGAAACATACGAAACACTTTACGAGGCGTTTGAATCCGCTGTCGCTTACCCGGATGACTTCACTGAAGAATTCTCCGGAGACTGGGTGGAAACATTCATGGAGGTCGCGAAAGAGAACGTGACGCCTCCATTTGTCGAGATAGACTGTGTTCTGGAGATGACCTCTTCGGCACCGAACGGTGTCGAACTTATCAAAAAAGCACTTAATGCGGGCCTCAAAGCGGCCGACGGCGCAAATGCCGTGATCACTTCCATAGGTTCGCCGAAATACAGAGTGGTCGTCACAGCAAGCGAGTACAAAGATGCCGAGGACATAATGAAAAGAGTGACGGCGAAGGCCATGAGCGAATTCACAGCTGCCGGCGGGACCGTTGCTCTCAAGCGTGAGAGTAAGTGAGATGCCTTCATCCCTCAGAAGATGCGCTTCGTGCGGAAGATACACAACAAAAGATTCCTGCCCGTCCTGCGGGTCTGCAGCGATCTGTCCGATCCCGATAAAATTCTCCCCTGACGACCGTTACGGAGAGTACCGAAGAAAAGCGATAATAGAGGAGTACGGAGAGAATGGAAAGCATAATAGTCTATGACAGCAAACCTTCTCTGAAAGACCTCGTCTTCATCGAGTGTCTGCCCGGGATCGGCAACGTCGGCAAGACCGCGGGCGACTTCGTAGCAGATTCTCTGAACGCAAAGAAATTCGCAACCATCTATTCCCTGCATTTTCCGTCCCAAGTGCTTCTCGATGAGGATAATATTGTGGACCTGATGAACAACCAGCTATGGTACGCAAAGGATGTCAGCGGCAGAGATGTGGTGTTCTTAAGAGGGGATTGCCAGAGCTCCACACAGGAAGGACAGTTCAATCTCTGCAGGGAGATCCTGGATGTCCTTATGGAATACGGAATATCCGAGATCATCACCTTGGGAGGATACGGTACCGGCCAGATCGTCGAGGAGCCCCGCGTGTTCGGGGCGGTGTCCGACCTTAAGATAAAGAGCGAGTACAAGAAGCACGGAGTGGAATTCTCTCCAGGCGATCCTTCTGCGGGAATAATCGGCGCCAGCGGGCTGTTCGTAGGGTTTGGGAAGATCCACAGGATATCTTCAATATGCTTAATGGGAGAGACGTCCGGGTACTTCGTCGATCATAAGAGCGCAATGGCGATGGTCTGCGTACTGATGAAAAGATTGGGTGTGGATCTTGATCTAAAAGAGCTTAAGGACAAGTCTGAACAGATCGACGAGCTTACTGCGAAGGTCAAATAGATGGAGGAACGCGACCGCCCCGATCTAGGCTATATCGGATGATATTTTAGACGTGGTTACATTTAAATAGCCTATCTATTATCCTGTTTTACCTCACCTAGCTCAGCCTGGCCAGAGCGGCTGACTGTAGAGTGTTCTCGGAGAGATCCGATACAGC
>JAIRQG010000079.1 GCA_031256615.1 Candidatus Methanoplasma sp.
CTCTAAGGACAAACCTTAATATCTTCATCTTTATCAAGGGTCAGTGGGCCTATGGGCTAGCCTGGTATACTTGTGGCTTTGGGAGCCATTGACTCCGGTTCAAATCCGGATAGGCCCACTCCTTTGATGCTGGACATCCCTATTTTTTGTCTAATGACGCTGTTTTTGTCATATCTATTTAACTCCTTTGATTGGTGATGGGCCCACTGCTCTCTGTCTGGCTAACCGTTCCGAGCGCTTTTTTGCGAATTATGACGAGTTTTACAGGATATTAGAAAAACCACTCTCGGCTGTTGCCGATCCGTATCAATCCGTCCAAAAACAATGAGCACGCAAGCAATGACACACAAAAATGAGGAGATGGGTGGGGTGACCCATGCGACCACAGGGGGGCTGTGAGCAGTTCACAGGTCAGCCCCATTTACATGCTTCGGGCTAATCTCCTCCACGCAACATCAATAGTATATATTGATATAAACCTTTCTAGAGTCTAGCTTATTGGAATTGGACATGCGGTCAAAAAACAGGAACAAAATACCTAAATATGCAGCAAAATGAACAATTTGAGCTGTGTTGACCGCCTGCGCCGCGTGCCGTGGCAGTGCGGGCCCGACTGTGTCTGCGGATGCAGGGAAAAGAACTCTTATCAGAACCCGCAGAGGGTTAATGAAATCAAAGACAAATCAGTTACCTTCTCGTAAGCGGACCCTGCGTAAGGCGCGGGGCATGGACAAGATATCCGGTCCGGAATGCATGCACTAGGGTGTTCGCAAGAGGCCTACGCCGGGATCCGTCAAAGGAACAAAGAACACTCATCTTTTGCAGAAAGATACCAAAGCAGCGAGGTGTTCGAACGCGGTAAAAAGATGCTGCGAACAACTCCTGCGTAAGCGGTTTAGCGCGGTGATACATGGTCCCGCGGCTATAGAAAATTAGCTACAGTAGGTATTAATAAAGATTATACAAAAAGGTCTAGAACCCTTGAGAATGAAAAGAAAAAACTACCCGGGTATATAGTTACAATATCAGTCCAGCTTCCATAGAGATGTTTTCTTTTTTTTAAATAAAGATGTATTTAACACATTTTTTTCATCGGGAAAATCAGAAAAATACAGAATTAATGCAATTATCCAGAATATTTTTGTTGTGTGATACTCACTAAAAATATCACAAATATTCAAGAAATATATACTTTATATCTAAATATAAGAGATATTTTTATATTCTAGTTTTCTGTGCACTCATTATGGATGTAAGACGTGTGCAAATCACGGGGGGGTCCTCATTCATGATCACTCTTCCAAAAGATTGGGCTAACTCCGTAGGACTAAAGAAAAACGACACTGTTGGAATTAAGGTACAATCCGACGGTGCTTTATCTTTGTACCCAAAGGGAGTTCTCCCTACACCAAAGCGCAGTACGAAGATCATTGATGCAACAAACACAAAGGACTATGAATTCTTTTTCCGGCAGCTTGTCGGAGCCTATATTGCTGGACATACGACGATACTGGTCAAATCAGCTAACCCTATGTCGAACGAGATTACGGCGTCCGTTACACGGTTCGTACAGACCGCCATCGGTCTGGAGATGATCGAAGCGGATGAATCGCAGATATTGATCGCAAATCTAATCGAACATGATGCCATTGATACCAAAAAGATCATCGAAAGGATGGGAATGTTGGTAAAGAACATGACATGGGATCTGTACGGAGCTGCCTCCACAGGCAACTTGAAGAACATAGCGGATATGGACGTAAGAGACACCGAAGTGGACAGGATATATTGGCTGACATCAAGACAGTATAACATTTACCAGAAAGACGTCGTTGTGCCATATAAGAACGGCCTGCCGCTGTATGAGCTGACCGCCTGCCTCTTCCTTAGCAGGGTATTGGAAGGCGTCGGAGACCATATGGTCGCGATGTCAAACTTCCTTGCTTCAATGGGTGAGCTCAAAGCCGACAAAGGCGTATACGAACTCGGAGAGAAAGTAACGAACCTTCTGACAAATTCCGTAAAAAGCTGGATCGGCAGAGACCTTGCTCTGGCAGAACAGTGCATAAAAGAAGCAAACGAGATGGGCAAAAGAATGGATAGGCTCTCAGCGGTGAACAAATCCGAAGGCGAGAGGCTCATATCCACTCGCGAAGCAATGATGTTCAGCACAAGAAGGATGTCTGAATACTGCAAGAGCATCGCCGAGTTTGCATTCAACATGGCAATGGAATAAACACATAATATGCCGGGTGCGTTGGCGAACGCATCCGGTAATTTCTCCTTACTCTGCCGCAAAGGTTTCATTCTATGCGATATGAAGCCGGGGATCACATCCCTCGTTTCATGGCTGCGATATAATCATGCAGTTCTTGTTTTGCTTCTGTTCCGTATTGCGCGATTATGCGCACGATCGCACTTCCGACGATAACGCCGTCGGCGATATTCGAGAACTGTTTAGCCTGTTCGGGCGTTGATATCCCAAAACCTATCGCCACAGGAACATCTGTGGACCTTTTTATTTCATTCACGATCGTGGAAATGTCTGTTGCGATATCATTCCGTACGCCGGTGACCCCCATTGAGGAAACAACATAAACGAAACCTTCGGCGGTCCGCGCTATCTCCGCGATGCGATTTTTCGAAGAGGTTGGCGCGACCAGGGTCACTACTTCGATGCCGTGTTCGCTTGCTGCGGATTTTGCTTCGGTCTGTTCCTCGAAAGGCATATCCGGTATGATTATGCCGGATATCCCCACTTCGGCGCAGCGCGCGAAGAAACGGCCGTAACCGTACACGAACACGGGGTTTGCGTATGTCATGAATACCATGGGCACGCGCATCTTCTCTTTTATGGACCCGACCATCTCGAACACACCGTCCAATCTTGTTCCCGCACGCAGAGCGCGCATGCTTGCCGCCTGAATGACCTCTCCTTCTGCGATGGGGTCCGAGAACGGGATTCCGATCTCGATCAGATCGGCCCCGGCGTCCTGTGCCGTCAGGATGTATTCGGCGGATGTTCTGAGGTCCGGGTCGCCTGCCATAAGATATGCGATGGATGCTGTGTCCCGGAATGCCTCGGCGATCTTAATCATCGATATCTTCCCCTTTATATCTGGCAATGGCCGCTACGTCTTTATCGCCGCGTCCGGAGAGGCACACGACGATGTTCCTGCCGACGCCCATCTCCTTCGCGAGCCGCACCGCGTACGACACCGCATGCGCAGACTCGATGGCAGGGATTATGCCTTCCGTCCGAGTTAGGAGTTGGAAAGCATCTACCGCCTCATCATCAGTGACTGGCACATATTCAGCGCGTCCTGTCCTGTGGAGATTTGCGTGCTCCGGTCCGATGCCGGGATAATCCAGCCCGGCCGATATGGAGTAGACGGGTGAGATCTGGCCGAACTCGTCCTGGCAGAATATGGACTTCATGCCGTGGAATATACCGACAGAGCCGCACGTAATGGATGCCGCGTGTTTTTCGGTATCTATGCCTCTGCCCGCCGCCTCACATCCTATCAGCCGCACCGATCGGTCGTTTATGAAATCATAAAATGAACCGATCGCGTTGGAGCCTCCTCCCACGCAGGCGACCACCGCATCCGGCAGACAGCCTTCTGTCTCGATCATCTGAGCGCGGATCTCCTTCCCTATGACGCTCTGGAAGTCGCGGACCATCATTGGGAAGGGATGCGGTCCCATGACTGAGCCGAGCACATAATGAGTATCGGCCACGCGTTTGGACCACTCTCGCATCGTCTCGTTCACCGCATCCTTAAGGGTCATGGTGCCGGACATGACGGTATGCACCTTCGCGCCCAGCATGCGCATTCTGAAAACATTCAGCGCCTGCCGTTCCGTATCCTCCTTTCCCATGAACACTTCGCACTCGAGGCCTAAAAGGGCGGCGGCAGTTGCGGCTGCGACCCCGTGCTGTCCGGCACCGGTCTCGGCGATGATGCGCGTCTTACCCATCCTTTTTGCGAGCAAAGCCTGGCCCAGAACATTATTGATCTTATGCGAACCCGTGTGGTTCATGTCCTCGCGCTTCAGATATATCTTCGCGCCGCCTGCATGCTTGGTCAGGTTCTCTGCATAATAAAGAAGAGAAGGACGGCCCGCATAGTTCTTAAGCAGCCCCGAGAGCTCGGCCTGAAATTCTTTATCGTCCCTGTAACGGCAGTATGCCTCTTCCAATTCGTACAGCGCGCTCACAAGCGTTTCCGGGATGTACATGCCGCCGAATTCGCCGAATCTTCCTTTATCCATTTAATCAGCCCTTCTTACAATATTTACAAATTCTTCTATCTTTGCGGCGTCCTTTAACCCGTGCGTCTCCACGCCGCCGCTGACATCCACACAGTAGGGGGAGAGTGTCCTGATGGCATCCCGCACGTTTGCAGCATTGAGCCCGCCTGCCAAGAAATACGGCTGCCTGCCATGACATTTTAACATATGCCAGTCGAAAGTTTTTCCTGTTCCGCCGCGTTCTTCGGAGAGAGTGTCGAACAGCAGATAGTCGGGGCTTTTAGGAAGATACGGAAGAGTGTCTCCCACCGCAACCGACTTTATTATCCTGCAGCTGCAACTGTTCCTCAGCCGTCTGATGTATTCCGCATCTTCGTCACCGTGGAGCTGAACAACATCTATTGTCTCCTTCCTGTACAGCCTGACGATCTTTTCAATATCTTCATTGACGAACACGCCCACTGCCTCTATGCGGCTGTCCAGACCGTCCTTCAGCATCGCTGCGGCCGTTTCGTCTATGCGCCGGCGGCTTTCCGCGAACACGAATCCCGCATAGTCGGGCATCACAGCGTTCACAGCCTCGATATCCTCCTCACGGCTCAGTCCGCAGATCTTCACTTTGCTCATGCTCCCTTCCCCATCAAAGCGGCCAGCGCCGCCCCTTTGTCTGCCGAGCGCATAAGTGTTTCGCCGACAAGCACGGCATCAACGCCGTGTTTCCTGAGGTCATCCACATCTTCTGCGGTGCGGATACCGCTTTCCGCCACAAAAATAACATTTTGAGGTACGAGGCTTCTCAGCCTGATACTGTTGCCGATATCTACATCGAATGTCCTGAGGTCCCGGTTGTTCACGCCTATCACCCTTGCACCGGCATCAAGCGCCGTTCTCAGTTCGTCTTCATCATGAACCTCAACAAGACATGAAAGACCGAATCTGTCTGACTCTTCAATGTATCCGGCAAGCTCCGCGGGGGTCAGGATCGCACAGATAAAGAGAACCGCATCCGCGCCGAGACAGGCAGACTGTTCTATCTGAAATTTATCGATGATGAAGTCCTTGCGCAATATCGGGACGTCCACTGCTTCGCGGATCTCGGCAAGATGTTTGTCCGAACCCTGAAAGAACTCCGGTTCGGTGAGCACCGAGATCGCGGAAGCCCCTGCGGCCTCATACTCTCTAGCGATGTTGAGATAGGGAAAATCTTCCGCGATGATGCCTTTGGACGGCGATGCTTTCTTTATCTCGCAGATGAAAGCTATATCCTGCCCCCGTATTCTCTTTTCAAAGATGAAGGGTGGCCTTTTCTTTGCGCTTTTGAACGGCATGCCTGCCTTCTTATCCCTTTCGGCACGCTCTCTGGCGGATGCGGCGATCTGTTCCAGTATGGTCATTTCGCTGCCTCGTTGGTTGCGCGCACGAACATTTCCATTCTGCGCATGGCGTCTCCGCTGTCAATGATTTCCTGTGCCGTGCGGACGCACTCCCTCATCGTAACATTGCTCTCGGCCATGTATAGGCAGCATGCGGAATTCAGCACGACCGTGTCCCGCTTCGGCCCCTTCTCGCCGGACAGTATGCGCCGCGCGATCTCCGCATTCTCTGCGGGGCCTCCTCCGGTAAGGTCAGAAGGGGCGCAGCGCTGCAGACCGAATTGCTCAGGAGTTATGAAGTAACTGTTGAGGATCCCGTAGGCAACCTCGCAGATCGTGGATGTTCCCGTCAGCGTGATCTCGTCAAGCCCGTCGTGCCCGTGCACCACCATCGCGCGTTTCACGCCGAGGTTGCTCAGCACTCTTGCCAGCGGTTCCACCAGATTCTCATCGTACACTCCGAGAAGCTGCATATTTGCGCCTGCCGGGTTCGCCAAGGTCCCCACGATGTTGAACAGCGTACGCACGCCGAGCTGTTTGCGGACATGCGCCACATGTTTCATTGCCGAGTGGTAGACCTGCGAATGCATGAAGCACATCCCTGTTTCATTGAGGACGCGCTCGCTCTGCTCTGCCGTCAGGTAAATATTCGCACCCAGCGCCTCAAGCACATCCGCGCTCCCGCATTTGCTTGATACGCTGCGGTTCCCGTGCTTCGCAACGGGTACTCCGCCGGCCGCCACAACAAAGGCCGATATTGTGGATATGTTGAAGGTATACTGCTCATCGCCGCCCGTCCCTACGATATCCATCACATCTGTCTTCGGGTGCAGTTTCACGCTCTTCTCGCGCATGACCTCCGCGCAGGCGGTTATCTCATCGATCGTTTCTCCCTTGAGCCTCATCGCTGCAAGGAAAGCGCCCATTTGGGAATCCGTAGCCTTGCCTTCCATCATCTGCATCATCACTGCTTTTGTGTCATCGAGGGTCAGATGGCTTCCCATCAGTATGCTGTGGATAGCGCGCTCAATCATGGATGCCGCCTCCTATCCTTAAGAAATTCTCAATGATCTTCGCACCGTCCGGCGTCAGGATGGATTCGGGGTGGAACTGCAGTCCGAACACATCATGGTCGCGGTGCTTTACGCCCATGACCTCGCCGTCATCCGTTTCCGCGATCACCAGCAGCTCATCGGGGAGCGTGGAACGCTCTGCCGCAAGGGAGTGGTAGCGCCCTGCCTCGAGAAGCGGCGGAAGACGGCGGAAGACGGGGTTCCCGTTGGCTATGTGTATCTTGCTCTTCTTTCCGTGCATGAGGGCCTTTGCATACGTGATCTCCGCGCCGAAGACCTCGCATACCGCCTGATGTCCTAGACATATCCCCAGAAGGGGGATCTTTCCGGCAAAAGCGAGTATCGCCTCTTCGCATATTCCGGCATCCTTCGGCCTCCCGGGGCCGGGAGAGATCATTATGTGCGAGGGGGCGAGTGATTCTATCTCCTCTATGCTGATCATGTCATTGTATGCGATCATGATGTCTTTCACAAAGGTGCCCGCGGCCTGATACAGATTGTAAGTGAAACTATCATAATTATCGATTATCAGCAGCATTAGGGATCCCCTCCGCATTCCAGTGCTTTCATTACAGCCTGCGCTTTGCTGCGCGTTTCCATGTATTCTTTTTCCGGCACGCTGTCCGCGACGATCCCCGCGCCTGTCTGAACATATACGCTGCCTCCTTTCAGAACGGCCATGCGGATGCCTATGCACATATCCATGTTCCCGGCAAAATCAATATATCCTATTGCGCCGCCGTACACGCCGCGCTTTATACCTTCGGCTTCGTCGATGATCTCGCAGGCACGTTTCTTTGGCGCGCCTGAGAGTGTTCCCGCCGGAAGGGTTGCCATGATCACATCGAGTGCATCCGCACCTTCGCGGAGCGCTCCCGTAACGTGAGAGGAGATATGGCTTACGTGCGAGAATCTTTTTATTTGTCTGTGGTCGCATACTTTCACGCTTCCGAACCTGCTTATCTTTCCGACATCGTTTCGCGCAAGATCGACCAGCATGTCATGCTCGGCGAGTTCCTTTTCATCCTGCAGCAGCGCTTTTATCAACGCTGCATCCTCTTCTTCGGTTTCTCCGCGATGACATGTGCCAGCAAGAGGGAATGAGCTCACTTCCCCGTCCCGCAGGGCAGCGAGGGTCTCCGGGGAGGAACATGCTATCTCCATATCGTCCAGGCGCATGTATACCATGTAAGGCGACGGGTTGATCGTGCGCAGGGTCCGGTACACATTCAGGAGACTGCCGCTGAAAGGCGCCCTGAAACGGTTGGAAACAACCGCTTGGAAGATATCCCCCTCATAGATGTGCGATTTTATTTTCGACACCATTCCGGTAAAATCATCTTTTGTGAGATGCGGAGTGAACTCGCCGCAGGAAGAGGGTTCTTCAGCGGGCGGCGGCCCGGCAAGGATCATCCTTTCCATGTCTTTGAGTTCCTCAATGGCTTTGATGTAGCCGTTCTCGATGTTCTCCGACGGAACGTTGACGATTATGTATATCTTCTGTTTGAAATGATCGAAAGCTATCACTTTATCGATGAGCATCATATGGAAGTCCCTGAATCCCTCATCGTTCCGTGCGTGCAGCGTCAGCCCCGGTATGCAGTGCCGCACGAAATCATATGTGAAATATCCAACGAACCCCCCTGTGAACGGCGGCAGGCCGGGGTTGCGTGCGCTCCTGTACTTGGCAATGAATTCCCTCATGACCTCTGTGGCGCAGCGCTTCTCTTCCGTTTCAGCGGCTCCGTTCTTGATGGTGACCGAACCGCCTGTGCCGTAGATATTCGTTACAGGTTTGTAACCCAGGAAAGTATAGCGCCCCCAGCCGTTTCCCCCATTCACGCTCTCCAGGATGAAACAGGACCCGCTCTGCCCCTTAATGTTCCTGAGAACCTCTATCGGCGTTTTTTGGTCGGAGAATATCTCCAGAGCTATCGGCACCAGCGTGCAGCCGTGCGATAGCTTTTTTGCGTCTTCCAAAGAGGGTATGATCATAGTAATATCCTCTTGCCGGAAGTGCTGCCGTTCTGATATGTTTCCATTGTGGCCTATATTCTGGGGGGTGCCGTTGTCCTGACGCTTACATTTATCGCCATAGTTGAACCATAATAAACATCTATTTAATTATTAGTACATTAGTGTATAATTATATACATTGTATATAATGAAATATCCGATGAAATACTGTATATGATCCAATAACGCCTTATATCATGTAAAAAAGGAAAAGATGGGTTGCCCTGGGAGAAGGGCACAGCATCATTTTTCGCAGCTCAGCTTTCAGAGCCTGGGTTCGGCCAAACCCTTAATTTACTGCCCCTGCCGTTATCAGTTGTTCAACGATCTCCGTGAAACCTTTCTCGGATGCATAGTGTATTGCGCTGTGTGCCAGATTGTCTACAGCGTTGACATCCGCGCCTTTTTCGATGAGCAGGGCGGAGAAGTCATTCTGTCCGCGCAATGCTGCCACTATAAGAGGGGATTCGCCGGCCTCGTTCTGAAAGTTAATATCCGCACCTCTCTCCAACAGTGCCTGACCAATGAATTTATTGCCTTCCGCCGCCGCATAATGAAGAGGGGTGTTGCCGTTCAGCAACCTCAGGTTCGCATCTGCCCCCGCATCGAGAAGTATGCGTGCGATGTGCAGGTTTGCACGCATCACGGCCAAGACCAGCGGAGATTCGCCGAAGTCGTTGACGGCATTTGTATCGGTACCCGACCTCAGCATAGCGATCACTACTTCGCTCTGGCCGTTGTGGACGGCCTGATGCAGTGCCGTATTGCCTGAGGAGTCCTTGCTGTCGCCGGCGTTGCCCAGCATCGGTATTATGTCGCGCAGACCCTTTGCGGTGGCGTAGTCCATTGCGGTATGTCCTTCATTGCTCTTGATCGTTATATCGGCACCCTGCAGGATAAGGTATTTGGCCGCCTCAGTGCGGCTCTGCTGAAGGGTGTATATCAACGGAGTTTTTCCATACTTGTCCTTGGCGTTGATATCTGCGCCGGCATCGATGAGAAGTTTCATTATCTCTTTGTTGCCGCTCTTTGAGACCGCATGCAGAGGAGTTATGCTTTCATTATCTGCAAGCGTGATGTCCGCACCGTTGTCTATCAGGATCTCCACTATGTCTCTGGCACCTTTCATGGAGGCGTAAAACAGTGCAGTGCATCCCATCTGATCGCGCTTGTTATAATCGATCCCGCCTTTTTTCACAAATGCCTCTACTATTCCCTTCTGCCCGTTCTTGCAGGCATTCAAAAAAACATTGTCCATGTTTATCTCCCTCATATTTTGCTCAAAAGAAGTTTGACCAGTGGCTCGTTGTTTCGTTCCGTGGCGATATCTAATGCTGTCTTTCTTAAATTATTTACTGCTCTTGCGTCCGCGCCGAATTCCAAAAGCATGTCGCATAGCGATTTAGCAGCGGACCTCTCTGAATTGTTTGCTGCATAGTGCAAAGCGGTGTTCCCATTATTGTCCTTGGCGGACGCATCTGCGCCCCTTTCCAGCATTTCTATCTGGAAATTCTCCACCACTTCGAAATCGCTGCTACAGACGTGCATCAGTGCCGTCTCGCCGAAACGGTTTGCGATATTGAGATCCGGTTTGCGCCTGAGCAGCTCCGCAATGACCTCGCCCTTCACGCTGTGGTTATTTATTTTCCAGTTGCAGCGCGTTTTGCATGCGAGGATGAGCAAGGTGTCGCCTTCGCCGTTCACTGTTTCATCAACATTCAGTCCCGAATTTATCATGGCGCCATATATCTTGCTGATAAGTTTATTTTTGAATGAATCTTCATCGAAATTCCTTTTGATATCTCTGGAAAACAAGTATGTTATCGCAACCCTTCCGTACAGATCTTTGAACGCTGGATCCGCCCCGCATGAGAGCAGCGCTTCCGCTGCATTGCACTTAAAGCATTCGACCGCGACGCCCAGCGGGGTGAGTCCGCCTGAATCAAGTTCTTTCCCTTCCTTCAGGCCGTTTATGTCCGCGCCCATTCCCGCTATTGCTTTGATCGCTTCCGCATCGTCTTTCTCAGCCGCCTGATGCAGGGTCATGCCGCCTGCTGTCAGTACCTGTTCTTCGTTGTCGCCGGTCAGAGTGCCGGAAAGGAATGCGGCGATCTTCTTCGCACCGGAACGGACAGCGATATCCAATGCCGAATTGCCGCCCTCGTCTTTTTCGTCGCTATCCACGCCGCCGTCTGCAAATGCTTTGACAGTGAGGAAGTAAGCCTCTACCAGCTCTTTTGATTTTTCATATTCCTTACGGACCTTCGGAGGATAACACGAACTGTCTTTCAGATAGCGTTCTCTGTCCACTTCATTGCTCATCATTTTACTCATTCTGTTG
>JAIRQG010000114.1 GCA_031256615.1 Candidatus Methanoplasma sp.
TACAACACCGATAAGGGAAGCGTGTATGCTCATGAAGCATACGGCGCCCTTGTCGACCCACAGCATTACGCAGTGTGCGACGGTTACTCCAAGGCTTTCCTGCTTTTGTGCGAGAAAGAAAAAATAGAATGCGTCGTCGTTCTGGGAACTGCTGTTGCGTCCAATATGGAGAACCATGCATGGAACTACGTCAAAATGGACGACGGGGAGTGGTATGCGGTAGATGTGACCTGGAACGACGACAGCAGCAACGCCTACTTCCTGCTGGGCGGGGAGAAATTCTTCACCACCCACCAGCAGGGAGTGTTCCTGTCAACCGGCTCGAACCCGTTTCCCTTCAACGCTCCGGCGATAAACAAAACGGGATATGACGCAAACGACACAGATGTAAAAGAGATGTACGCATGGATATTGGCCGCTATAATGGTGATAGTGATATCCGTAGCGCTGTACAGATACGCGAAGAATAGTAACTGAATTGACATTAGAAGAGAATCATTATATACGAGTACAAACTAGTATACTGAGAAGGGAAGCACAGGACATGGAAACGGTTATCAGCAAAAATAAGACGCTTCTGCCTCTTGAGGAATGGTTAGAACGGCAGACTTTCCGTTCAACGAAAGATATTGAAATCCCCGAGAAAATGTCAGACCGCGTCATCGGCCAGGATAAGGCCGTGGAAGTGATGAAGAAGGCCGCTTCTCAGAAGAGGCACGTGATGCTCATAGGGGAGCCAGGTACCGGAAAGTCTATGCTGGCCAATTCTATGGTGGAACACCTTCCCAGAGAAGCTCTGGAAGATATTGTCGCTTACAACAACCCCGAGGATATGAATGAACCGAGGATACGTCAGTTCCCGGCGGGGAAGGGAAAGGCGGTCGTTAACGAGCAGAAAATGCACGCCGCTTCCATCAAGAACCAGAAGAACACCTTCTACATCTACGCCTGCATCATCCTTTTGGTCCTGGCGTTCATGGCCGCACTGTATCTGAACAACTGGATGATACTTATGATAGCCTTCTTGGGGATAATCATCCTGTTCATGATCACAAGAACACCGGGCCAGAGACAGGAACATATGATAGTTCCGAAAGTGTTGGTCGGACATGACCCCGGCGATATGCCGCCGTTCATAGACGCTACCGGCGCACACGCGGGTTCGCTTCTCGGAGATGTCAGGCACGATCCGTTCCAGAGCGGCGGCCTTGAAACACCGTCCCACGACAGGCTTGAGGCGGGCGCGATACACAAAGCGAACAAGGGCGTCCTTTACATCGATGAGATAAACCTTCTCAGAATGGAATCTCAGCAGGCACTTCTCACTGCAATGCAGGAGAAGAAGATGTCCATAACCGGTCAGTCCGAGAGATCATCCGGCGCGCTGGTTAAATCAGAGCCTGTTCCGTGCGATTTCGTTCTCGTATGCGCAGGCAACCTTGATGCGATAAGAGGAATGCACCCTGCGCTCAGATCAAGGATAAGAGGGTACGGGTACGAGGTGTACATGCGCAGCACGATGCCCGACACGGAGGAGAACCGTTACAACGTGGCAAGGTTTGTCGCTCAGGAGGTCAAGAAAGATGAGAAGATACCTCACTTCGACAAATACGCCGTGGGAGAGATCATCAAAGAGGCTCAGCGCCGCGCCGGAAGGAAGGGCGAACTCACACTGAGGATGAGAGAGCTCGGAGGGCTTGTCCGCGTATCAGGGGATATGGCCGTCGAAAGAGGATCCGACATCGTCACGGTAGACGATGTGTATTCCGCAAAAGGAACGGCACGCAGCCTGGAGCAGCAGATAGCCGACCGGCACATAGAGAACAGCAAGAAGTATTCGATGTTCGAGACAAGCGGTTCAGCAGTGGGCATGATCAACGGCCTCGCTGCGCTAGGTGCCGACTCAGGAATGGCGGAGTATTCGGGAGTAGTGCTTCCGATCGTCGCGGAGATAGCGCCTCCCCAAACAAAGAGGACGGGAAGACTCATAGCCACCGGGCGCCTCGGCGACATTGCCAAGGAAGCGGTGGACAACATCTCGGCTGTGATAAAGAACTACACATCGAAATCCATCTCGGAATATGACATCCATCTCCAGTACATCGGAACATACGACGGAGTGGAAGGGGACAGCGCATCAATAACGACGGCGACCGTGATCCTTTCAGCAATGGAGGGGATACCCATAAGGCAGGACCTTGCGATGACAGGCAGTCTGAGCGTAAGGGGAAAAGTGCTCCCTGTAGGTGCGGTCACAGCGAAATTGGAAGCCGCAGCGGCGGCCGGGATAAAGCTTGCTTTGATACCGGAGGCAAACGCGAACGATGTGCTTATCCAGAGCAAGTACTACCACAATATGGAGATCTATACCGTAGGGAATTTCCGCGATGTCATCGAATATGCGTTCCTCGATTGCCCAAAGAAGATGGATCTGATGGAGAAGCTTCTGCCTATCACGGACGGCGGAGAGTCGACAGCCAAGAAAGTGGAGCCTCCCCCCGAATATACCCAGGTGCCGATACAAGAGGAAAGGGAAAAACCTCCCAGATCGGAGCCGTGCATAGTTGAAGACACTGAGGATACCGCGACCGTCACGGAGAGAAGCATACCGGCGGACAGGAATCCCTGCCCTCAATAAACCACTTAAAATCACAAATTTTTTCTTTTTCCTAACAAAAAGTTCAGCCCGCTGACCTATTGAAAATGCGGTCTGTTCTGATATTGCTCTATATTAAAATCAATATATTATTTGAGTTTATTTATACAAATCTATAAAGATTTGGAGGACACTCTATAGAAATAACCAAAGCAGGAGAGTACCACAGGGGGAGTATTCAGTCGGATTCGAAGGGATAATTTATGTTAATGACAAAAACTAACAAATTCCGTCTAGCGCTAGTAATGATGCTCACGGTTGCACTGCTGCTCACAGTTACCGCAGCCGTCAATCTTTCACCTCAAACAACAGAAGCGGCCGGCACGTTATCGGTCACTAACGGAAACGACAGCGGCAACGGTTCTCTGCGTGCCGCCATCGCATCCGCACAGAACGGCAACACCATCGTGTTCAGTGCATCGGTGACCAAGGTCACTTTGACAAGCGGAGAGATCTCATTCGGTCAGGCAGACATAACAATTAACGGCGGCAGCGGCGTGATAATTGAGCGCGCAGGCACGCCGAGCTTCAGATTGCTGAACAGTACAGCGACGACAGGAACCCTGACCTTAAAGGGATTGACCATTCAAAACGGTAAAACAGATTCCGGCACCGCCAACAGCGGCGGAGGAGTACACACGAACGGCGCTCTTGCGGCAGAGAACTGCACCTTCACCGGCAACACCACAGGCTCCACCGGCGGCGCCGTCTATTCCGGAGCAACTGCTTCCATGACGAACTGCACCTTCACCGGCAACACCTCGACCAATGCCGGCGGAGGGCTGTATGTGAATAACGGCGATACTGTGCTTACCGGGTGCGTATTCAGCAATAACACATCGAGTTCCGCAGGTGGCGGACTCTATTCGAACAGCAACGTCATCCTGACCGACTGTGAATTCAAGAACAACACTGCAACGGGCGGCAACGGAGGCGGTGTACGTTCATTCGGTAACGTCACAGCGTCAAACTGCACCTTTACAGGGAACGTAACAAGAGGCTCATCGAACGGCAGCGGCGGAGGGATATGGGCAAACAACAACGTTATCCTGAACGGCTGCGTGTTCGCAGATAACACTGCCAGAATTCGCGGCAGCGGCGTCAGCGCATCCAACGCTGCGTTGATGATCCTTACCAACTGCACATTCATCAATAATAAGCCTTATACCACAAACCCGGCCGATATCGGAACGATAGACTGCGCTGCGAAGACATACATTTTCCATAACACGATCGCGAACAATCTCGGCGGCGGGATCTTCGCTGACGGCGGAAAAGCTGCATATCTCCATAACAGTATCGTCATTGGAAACAACAATGCCGCTGGAACCGCACCTTTGCAGACGGTAAGCGGCAGTGTAAACTATATCAACAGCTTGGTAGAAGGAAGCGTGGTCTCAGGGAATGCCGTCACAAACAGACAGGTATTCGGAATGAACTCCTTCGATGCTGCAGAGGGAACCCTGAGCGTGCTTATCAACGGTATCGCGACAGGCGGCGCCCAAGCTTTATCAACATCTGATCTTGTCGGCTACGCCGGTCTCTCTTCGACTGACAGGGCAGCCATAGACGCATCTGTTGCCGCGCTCTCTAAAGATCAGGCAGGAGCGGACCGCCTCACCTCTGGCAGCGTCACCTACGGCGCGGTCGAGAATGGCTTGAACTCGCTTATCGGTGTCTCCGTCGGTACAGACCCTGCAAAAATAACCTACATCGCAGGAGAAACGATCAACCTTGCAGGAACGTTGCTTGATCTGGAATATACAAACGGCACCGACAGCGGCATCCCCTACACAGAACCGGGCGTGACCAACACATCCGGCACCGTTAACATGAACACGATCGGACCCAAACAGATCGGCTTTGCCTTCCTCGGCGTCACAACCGCAACAAATCTGGAGATCACTGTGACAGACACAGCTGTGATCACATTGTCATCCGACCGCAGTTCGACTGTACTTGGAGAGGAGGTCACGTTCGTTGCTCTGATACAGCCCGGGCACGCAGGCAGCGGGCTGCCGACCGGCACCGTCACCTTCTATGACGGCAGCACATCTATCGGAGATGCCGCCCTGAGCGTCATCGGCACCGGATACATAACGGTATCCGACCTATCGGTCGGCAGCCATTCCGTCACTGCGGTGTACAATGATGACGATTATTATTACGGCTTGTCATCTTCTGCGTTGCTGCATACCGTTAACAAAGCAGACACCTCTATTGTTATTACGAGCGTCACGCTCGATATCGGCGGGGGGACCGTGGCCTTCGAGGCGCACCTTTCTGTCGTGCCTCCGGGCAACGGCGATAATGCACTGAACGGACGGAACGTCATATTCATTGTGGACGGGTATGAGCTTGAGAGTACGCCTTGCGACAGCTTCGGTGATGTTTCCCTCACACAGAATATTTTAGACTTGATTTCAATGGGAATGAGCCTTCCGGGGAATCACGTGATCAAGGCCGTATTCAAAGAAGACGGCGACCTGAACGGATGCGAATCGACAGAGATGAACCATGATGTGGATAAATCCGACACTGTTCTGAACATAATTGTCGCTCCGCCCTCTATTTCGGTGTACGGGCAGGAAGTGACGGTCACCGCAACTCTTTCTGTGGTCGGTCTGGTTGCCGGCCTACCCGTCGACCTATCCGGCATGGAAGTCATGCTCTACGATAACGGGGCGCCTATGTCTGGCAGCCCTTTTATCTGCAACAGTGCCGGTGAAATCTCCGCACTCTTTGTTCCGCCATCATTCGGCAGTCACATTCTCACCGCTGAGTTCGCCGGCGATGACCTTTTGGGCATCAATGCATGTACAAGGACCATCGGGCATGTCGTACTTCCTGCATCAGTAAACGTCTCTCTCAATATGCCTCCTTCTTCTGTGTACGGGCAGAATGTGACGATCGCCGTAAGTGTTTCTGTGGTGAGCCCCGGCGGCGCCGATCTGACGGGTATGGAGATCATATTCCGTTCTGACATGAACATTATCGGCACAGGCACGCTGGACAGCAGCGGTACCGCCACCATCGAGACGGACGCATTACCGACAGGCACCCACAGGATCCTTGCGATATTCTCCGGGAACAATTATTTAAGATCGGAGACGGACTTTGACTATCTGGCTATAGACCGGGATGAAACCGGAATAGATCTGTCGATAATTCCAAACGCGTCCGTTTATGGGGATAACATAACCCTGACTGCCACAGTGACGGTCGAAACTCCGGGCACAGAGGCGCCCACAGGCTCGGTCGTTTTCTATGACGGTGCGAACGTACTCGGCACAGGCACGCTGTCAGACGGTATCGCCACATTCAGCACCGCCTCTCTGGCTTCCCCGTTGAGCGCCGGTTCTCACATGATCTCCGCTGTCTACCTGGGCGACGTTAATTACCTTGGAAAGGAGACACCCGCGGAAGAACACGTTGTGAGCAAAAAAGCAACCGCCGCTTCGCTGTCTTCTGTCCCGGCTTCATCTGCTACAGGACAAGAAGTAAATTTCATCGCTGAGATAACTTCGCAGGCAGGCAGACCCACAGGCTCGGTTGAATTCTATAACAAAGATCTGGCACTTATAGGAACGGGCACGCTTGATGCCGACGGAAGGGCTGCCTTCTCAACCAATTCGTTACCTCTTGGTACGCACACAATCACTGTGAATTACCTCGGAGACAGCAACTTCGGCATCTCTGAGGCCAGCTGCGATCATATTGTGAAGGAGGCAATAAAAGAGGATGGAGGCAAGACCTATTACATCACAGCAACCGCAGACGGAGGATCGACGATCACCCCAAGCGGAAACTCAACGGTGCAGAGGGGTGAGAACAGGACATTCTACTTCTCTGCCGCCGACGGATATTCCATATCATCTGTGGCGGTGAACGGTGTACGCCTTGCCAAAGAGCAGACGGATCTCGGATATTACACATTCCGAAATGTGATTATGAACAACACCATAGACGTGAAGAGTGTGTTAGGTTCGGCGGACATTACCCTGAGAATTGATGTCGTGGAGGGGAGCGGACACGCCGAATACAGCGTGAACGGTTCATCCTTCATTACATACACCTCTGTTGTCAGCCTCCCGTACGATGCCGATCTCACTGTCAGAGCGGTAGCCGATGACGGCAACATCTTTACATCGTGGGATACGCCCACAAAGAAAACAGCATCCGAGATATCCTTCTCTGACGTTGAGATGCCTATGCATCTGAACCTCCACTTCAAGGATGATAGTTCTGACAGCGATCTCCTTTGGCTGATCATCGGACTGCTGATACTGCTGTTGATCGTTATCTTCATCCTATTCTTCATTCTGTGGCGCAGAAGAAAGAAAGATGAAGAAGCGACCTCCTGAAACCTATTCCGGTCTTCTTTCCCCTGGCCGAAAAACGCCCGTGCGTGTTTTTCGGTCATTAACTTTTTCATCATTCCAAAAGGAACCTTTTATCTTTTGATGCAGATAAGGTATCATGGTCTCCAAACGCTACTTCGGCGCACATTCCCTGATGATAGGAAGATTCCAGCCCCTTCACAACGGACACATGGAAGTGATACGTAAATGCGCCGCGGAGTCTGAGAATCTTACGATAGGGATAGGCAGCGCCCAATACTCCCATGAGTGCGACAACCCATTCACTGCGGGCGAGAGATATCTGATGATCAACGAAGTGATGAAGGCCGAGGGCATCACCAACTACTGCATCGTGCCCATGGAGGACCTGAACCGATATTCCCTATGGGTATCTCAGGTCGAATCTCTCTCGCCGCCGTTCTCGATAGGGTACAGCAACAATCCCCTTACCAGACGCTTATTCAGCGAAGCGGGATACGAATTGAGAGACTCTCCTCTGTACAACCGCGAGGTGTATTCGGGTACCGTCGTAAGGAAGAAGATGATCGAGGGAGACGAATGGCGGCCCCTCGTGCCCGAAAAGGTGGCGGAGGTCATCGATTATATTGACGGAGTAAG
>JAIRQG010000024.1 GCA_031256615.1 Candidatus Methanoplasma sp.
TCGGTTCCCATGTAAAACATATATGGATGGCGTTCTAAGCTGTTCTCCCATAACGAAAACAACCCACTCGCTGTATTCACCGTGATCTCGGAATCATGATATTCGGGAATAGCAGACAGTAATCTCAGCATGATCAAAGAAGCATACGGACAGCAATCGTCTTTTCTTCCCGGCCCCCTGAATTTACCAATTTCCTGCGAAACAGTGCAAGGGAAACCCAAACCATTGTAAAAACCTGCTAGATAGTCTACACCCTGTTTAATGTGTTTTTCATAGTCGACCCCTGCTTTGAGCAATGCAAGCAGCAGCAACGGTGCGTCGCAGAGACACCAGCCGAATATGTCTTCTCCGCTTCCTCCGAAATGTTTGGGGATGTTGGTCAAAGAAAGATATACTCCGTTACTGTCCTTATGCTCCATGATCTTATCAACTGCGGTCCGTATTTCCTGAATGTCTGTATCAAACCCAGTGTCCAATAAGAAAAGGAGCTTATGTATGGGCAGCTCCGGATTCTTATGATTGCTCACAAGGATGCTGTGGAAATCTGTTATGTCCCCTAGGTACGCTCTGATCTTAGGATCGGTGAGAGCTTGCGACCGCAAACACTCTAAACTTTCTTTGCTTTCTTTGAGCAAATTTAGTCTTGCGGCATATTGAAGCCATGCATCACCATTGTTAAGAATGAAACTTAGAGCGTCCATGCCGCTCCTCCAAATGAACAGTCGAAAATACAGATGGCCACAATAGATTTTAAAGACGCAACGAACGTAAATAATTTCTGCACTGCTCTGCCGTGTCCGATAAATCATCCCTCCGCGACAGAGTTGTTCTCAGAGGCTGCCAGTATATCTTTATTAATATTATGGGCGTGGATCCTCCAGAATAGTTCGAAAGCCACCCATTTCGGTTTTCGTGCGGTCACCATGTCTCCGAACAGCCGTTTGAAGTCCGAGAATGAGCACTCGACCTTCCAGCCCGACTTTGAGATTTCCAAACTCACGGTTCACAACCTTATCTCCGCTCAGTTCGGAGACAGCCTGTACATAGACATACCTGCCGTTCCTCTCTCCGGCAAAGTCTATCTCACGACCGTCGTTGTTACCCACCTATACGGAATACCCTCTGCTCCTGAACTCTATTATTTCTGTTCGAGAAGGAAACAGTGTTTTCTTTACCATTATGTTTCTGTTCGAGAAGGAAACAAGACTTGATTCACCAATATGTTTCTGTTGCAAAATAAAACAGTCTCAAAAAAAATCATGGTGCTTCTGCCGCGCATAGGCGCCTAACTCGAAAAAATCATCTAACACAGAATGGCGAACAACAACAATATTTATAGCACAAAAAGGACTGGAGAGCATCAGGTGTGATTTTGCCGAATCTCGCAATTATAGGGGCGCAATGGGGCGATGAGGGTAAAGGAAAGATAACCGATTATCTGGATGAGACCGCGGATCTCGTTGTGCGTTTTCAAGGCGGGAACAATGCCGGGCACACTATAACCGTGGGGGAAAGGGTGTTCAAACTGCACAGCCTGCCTTCGGGGGTCGTTAGGAAGGGCAACCTTGCCGTCATCGGCAACGGCGTGGTGATGAATGTTGACGATCTCCTTGAAGAGATGGAACAGGTCCTGAGCGCAGGGGGTTCCCTTGAAGGACTCAGGATCTCCGACAGAGCCCACCTGATCTTCAATTATCACAAAAAACTGGACGGCGCCGAGGAGAAATACCGCGGCAGCGACGCCGTGGGAACAACGAAGAAAGGTATCGGACCTGCATATCAGGATAAGATCGCAAGGATCGGAGTTCGCGCCGGGGACCTTTTGGATGACGAACTGCTTAAAGAAAAAGTGGATTTCATCCTTCCATACAAAAAAGACCTCATGTCCATGCTTGATGCGGAGGTCTGCGGGTGCGAATGCGGTATGCTTCTGGATAAAATGAGGAAATGGAGAGAAAAGATCGGCGGATACATCTGCGATACGTCCGTACTCATAAACGAAGCATTGGACAATGGGAAGAAGGTCCTTTTCGAGGGGGCACAGGGTGCGATGCTTGACATCGACCACGGCACATACCCATATGTAACATCGTCAGCCACATGCGGCGGAGGCATATGCACCGGAGCCGGAATAGCTCCGAAACGCATTGAAAAAGTGGTCGGATGCCTTAAAGCGTATACGACAAGGGTCGGAGAAGGGCCGTTCGTGACCGAACTGCACGGTAAAGAGGCCGACGCGCTGCAAAAGAAGGGCGGAGAGTTCGGCGTGACCACCGGCAGAGGAAGAAGGTGCGGGTGGCTTGACCTCGTTGTCGCCGAGCACGCTTCGCGGATGTGCGGATTCACTTCCTTCGCGATAACCAAATTGGACGTTCTCAACGATTATGACGAATTGCCCGTATGCGTTGCATATAAGATCGACGGCAAAGAAACAAAGTACTTCCCGGCCTCGATATCTAAGCTTGAGAGGGCCGAGCCCGTTTACAAGACAATGAAAGGATGGAAAGGATGGAACGATACGGCATCCGTTGTGAAGGGCGGATACGGCGCCTTACCAAAAGAGATGAGGACATACATTGAATTCATTGAGAATCATATGAATGTGCCAGCAGACATAATCAGCATCGGCCCGGACAGAGCTGACACCATCGATAGGAAAAAGAATTGGTGGGTCTGACCGCTTTCCGTTACTGTCGGATAAGGGTTCAGGACCGGCTAAAACTCCCTCGATCTCGAATCGGGAGACACCCTGTGTTCGTGTGTAATAAATAGGAACGGACCATCATTCATACATGCAGGAAGAAGCGTACCGATCAAAAGTGGGCGGTTACAATCTCTTCATGCTGTTGCTCTTATTGGGGCTCGCCGCAATGATGATCATTTGAGGACTTATGCCCATCAAGACATTGGCGTGCTTTCGATGCAGTGAGCAAACATTTTTGAGATCTCTTGTTCTTGATCGCTCCGATCATTTTAGACCGTGAATTTCGGATGATCATCGGCTTGGCGGCAAAAAGAACTGATGCCATGATCAGGAAGAACAAATGTTAAAACAATCAATACAAATGTTATAAAATATTTCATACATTTCTTATAAAATAATCAATACACAATTGATAAAATATTTCATACAAAATTATTATTAACTGAAACGCATCTGCTTATTCATGAGCCACGGTTCATTTGCCGAAAATGCATCGGACAGAGAGTATCGCCCCAGGGTGGTTGATGCGCACATATCCAATCTTCTATCTGTTTTTGGAGGCGTATTGATAACCGGCCCCATGTGGTGCGGGAAATCATGGACCGGCGAGCACCATTCCTGCTCATCATTTCGTGTTGACACGAACGCAAAACTTGCCAGTTTGGACCCTCTGTCTGTGTTGGAAGGCGATGTTCCGCGACTGATCGATGAGTGGCAGGATGCCCCTGTACTTTGGGATGTCGCACGCAGAGTGATGGATGACAGAGCAAAGCCGGGACAATACATCTTCACTGGCTCTTCCTCTCCGCCGAAGAGATCCACATCTCACTCCGGAACAGGCCGATTCGCCAGAATAACAATGCGTCCGATGTCGCTTTTTGAATCCGGGAACAGCAACGGCCACGTGTCTCTCTCTGCGCTGTTCGATGGTGCAGGGTTTAAACCACATCGCTCAATGATGAATTACGATACGGCCGTGCGGCAGATATGCAGGGGCGGCTGGCCTTCTTCCGTGAAAGAGAGTTATGAGCATGCGGTCATGGTGCCGAGAGAATACATAACGGCAGTAGCCAACTCAGATATCACCGATACGAACGATGAACGGAAGAAAGACCCCATCATCATGACATTACTTATGAGGTCTCTCGCGAGGAACACTGCCACCTCTGCAAAGGTTTCGGTTATTGCGGCAGATGTGTCCCGCGACAGGAAAATCTCTGAACAAACCATCAGGAGCTATATTGAAACCCTCAAATCGATATTCGTTCTTGTCGAACAGGAAGCATGGTCTCCGGAATTGCGTTCGCGTGTGAGGCTTCGTTCATCTCCGAAGAAACATTTTGTTGATCCGTCCCTCGCTGCGGCCGCTATGAAAGCCGATGCGGAAAGGATCAAATCAGATCCAAACACCGCAGGGTTCCTGTTCGAATCTTTGTGTTACAGAGACCTTTGCGTCTATTCTTCCGCATTGGAGGGGGATGTCTACCACTACGGCGACAACACAGGCTTAGAAATCGATTCTATCGTAGAATTGAGGGACGGAAGGTGGGGTGCGGTTGAAGTGAAACTCGGAGATTTCGAGTTCGACAAAGCTGCCAATAATCTTCTGGCTCTGAAAAAGAAGATGAGCGAAGATTCCCCTCCTCCATCCTTTTTGATGATACTTTGCGCATCCGGCGGTGTTGCGTACACGCGTGACGACGGGATCATGGTTGTCCCGATAGACTGCCTCGGCCCATGATGCTCGGTCTTAACGGTCTGGGACTTTTGCTTTTTCAAACATTTTTCTGTCTTTGCCCAAAAGTATCGTCGCGTCGTAACCGACCTTGTATGTGGTCTTTTCTATGCTCGGGTCCAAGGATGATCCGGCAGCGCCGGGGATCTTGATTATCCTGTCGCCCTGCATCCTTGTGGCGACCGCCCATTCGACCTCTCTGTCGTTGAAAATGTCGATATCATCGTCCACGACGATCACCTGCTTCATGGAAGGGTGGCCGGTGAACGCCGCAAGTATCGCATTGACGCCGTCGCCTTCTTTGTTCTTCGCGATGGACACGACACCGTTCAACCAGCAGCATCCTCCCTCTGTCAGGCGGACCCCCTTTACTCTTGGGACCGCTTGCCTCACGGTCTTCAGTATCATGGGTTCGCGCGGAAGCCCCATGAGAAGGAAATGCTCATTCCCTCCGGGGAGAAGAAGGTGGAATACCGGGTCTGCGCAGGACCACATCTTCTCGATCTTGATCACCGGCTGCTCCCTTACGACATCATATGTTCCAGTGATGTCGACGAACGGGCCTTCGGAGGTCGTTTCGAATGTGATCTTCCCCTCCAGGACATAATCCGAGGAAGAGGGGACGATCAGTCCGTTGCTGCATCTTCCTACGGCAAGAGGCTTTCCGTGGCCGGCCTGGAACATAGAAGATGCGATCCTCAGTTCATCCATGCCGTAATCCGTTGACACTGCAGCTGCGATCAGAACTTCGATCGGCAGCCCTATGCATATTGAGACATCGAGTTCCTTTCCGTCTTTTTTGGCCTCGTTGTATAATGTGAACAAATGCCTCGGTACCAATCTGACGGCCAGCTTGTCCTTGCCCATGGCCATCATCCTGTGGAAAGAGACATTTTTCTTCCCATTGTATTCTGCCACTATGACTCCCGCCGTTATGTAGCGGCCGCCGTCCTTTGGATAATATTTCGGCACCGGGAGCGCCATGAGGTCCACTTTCAGGAGCCTGTGCCTGAATTCAGGCGTCCTTGTCTCA
>JAIRQG010000049.1 GCA_031256615.1 Candidatus Methanoplasma sp.
AGGTTCAATATCCCCATGATCAATGGCCGGCCCGCCGGCGTTTTCCAAAGATCGGAGGGATGCATGATCAGAGGTTGCTGTCCACCAGCTCTGTCAGGTCGATCACTTTTATCTTACGGTCGCCTGTGGCAGAGTTAAGGTTCGCAACGCAGAACGGGCACGCAGTCACAACAAGATCGGCGAATTTCGCCTCGTCCAGCCTGGTTCCGCCGATATCTTTCGCTTCCTCCGGATATGCGGACCTGACCCCGCCGCCTCCGCCGCAGCAGTGGCTTCCGGACTTGCTGTACTTCATTTCCTTGAAGTTGATGTTCGGGAACTTCTTCAGGACTTCCCTCGGCGCGTCGTAGACCTTGCAGTGCCTTCCGAGATGGCACGGGTCATGGTAGGTCACTACAAGACCTTCGATGGGTTTCAGTTTAAGGTTCTGCTTTGCCAGGAACTCCGAGATGTGCAGTACTTTGAAAGGGACCTCCACATATTTGGGATACTCTTCTTTGAACATCCGGAAGCATCCGGAGCATGAAAGGAGCAGCGTTTCGACGCCCAGGGACTTTATGGCATCAACGTTCTTTTTCATCAGTTTCAGAGTGTGTTCGTCATCTGCGCCGATCCTCTGAAGGACCGATCCGCAGCATACCTCATCCACTGTGGTGAAATCCACATTCAGCTTCTTCAGAATGGAAAGCGACGATTCGGCGATTTTCTTCTCCCTGTATGTGGCGGTGCATCCGGCGAAGTAACCGACTTTCGCTTTGCGAGGTTCTATTCCGAGGGTCTTCACTGCAGAAATCTCTTCTTTGTAAGGGTTGTTGTACTTGAGCACGCTGTCCACGATGGCCTTGTGTTTCGGAAGGATGTGCCCGCTCTTCACGAGGTCCGAGCGGCACATTTCGATGATCCCTACGATGTCAACGCCCGACGGGCAGCGCCTGATGCAGTCTGCGCAGGTAGTACACGTGTACATGTTCTCCACGACCGAGTCGTCTGCTTCAAGATCTCCGACGAGAAGTCCGTATGTGAGGATTATCCTTCCCCTCGAAAGTGCCGAGTCCCACCCTATCGATTTGAATGAAGGGCACACGGCCTTACAGAACCCGCACATGGTGCAGGTGCTCAGCGCTTTTTTTACTTCAGCTATCTTTTCTGCTTTGAATTCGCTCATCTTATTCAACCCTGGGTATTGTTACGCTCCCATCCATCAGCACTATGACCCTGGCATCGGGGCTCTGCTTAAGCGCTTCTTTCACGGCGGCATCCACTGTCTGGAAAGGCGTTATGTTCGCAGCTCTGATCATTTCCGGATCCAGGTCCGTTACCGCCCATATGTCGGCCCAGACAGCTATCTCCGCCATCTTGGCTGCTTTGTGATATCCTAGTTTATATTCTTTGCTCAGGTTCTCCAGAACCTGCTTGGGGTCCTTCGATGAAGAAAGCTGCGTCAGGAAGGTCGGATGTCCGACACCCTCCCTGCACTTGGAGACCATGATGATCTTTCCTCCTTCCTTAAGGGCCCACTTTCCGTTGTCAAGGGCTTTCTGAGACTGGTAAAGGTCCACATCCATCGGGTAGGGTGCGACTGATATAACGATGTCCGCTTTCTCCGGTATCGGAACGGAGAACACCTGGTTTGCCCATTCCACCGCTTTGTCGAAAGCGGGGTTCAGGCTCCCGGATGCTACCTTGTAGATGTGCTGGTGGCGGTCGAGGACCATCTGTATGGAGAATATCTCCTTGCCTTTGACCACTTCCAAAGCATCCATCATGTCCTCGTGGACGGGGTTGCCTTCGAGGACCAGCGACTGGGCCTCCTTCTTCATTGCCAGTTTGTGGTTGGTCTCAACAGTAAGGAATGACGCAACGCCCGGAAGGAATGATTTCCTTCCTCCTGTATAGCCTGCGAAATAGTGGGGTTCGACGCTTGTTACGATCACAAGCCTGTCGGCCTCCACCGCGATCTTGTTGACCTCCATGGGTGTGCCGTTCTTTGATACGCCCAGGCTGACGCACTCGGATTTTTTGGCGTCGTGGGATATGATCCTGTCCTTGAGATACTCATAGTGTTTGCCGAAGACGAAGTTGTATTCTTCCGATGTCATGTCCCTGTGGGTTCCGGTGGCGATAAGATATCTTGCTTCGCGGAGGTCCATTCTTTTTGATAGGGCGTCGAGCACCTTTGCGGTCGGCGTAGGTCTGGTCCCGTCATTGACAATAAAGACTATGTCCTTTCCGCCCTCAAGGAATTTGGACAGCGAGGCATATCCCATCGGGCTGTCGATGGATTCGTTAATAACCTCATCTGGGTCTCTGCACTTTACGTCCATGGGATAGAACGTTCCGATGTAGTTCTTATCCGGAACCTCGGTCTTCTGGACCATGTCCTTACCGTATTTGATATCAAGTTTCATTTAAGACCGAAAAAGTGGATTGCTTAGTCTTATATTAATTAGTATTTATGGAGTGACCTGAGGAGGATATCTTTTGCGAGGATGCATATGGAATCCCATAAGACAACTCTTATTTAGCGAGCAGGATATACTCAAAGAATGGTCTCTTTAAGGGAAATGGGGGAAAGGGAACTCATCCGCAATATCCGAAGCATCATCCGGCCGCCGCCTGGACTGGGGCCCGGCGATGACTCTGCCATAATTCCGTTGGCGGGGGGAGACATTGTTGCGTGTATCGACAGCGTCACATTCGAAAGGCATTTTCCGAAAGGCATGAGATATGAGGAATTCGGCTGGACGGCAGCCGCGGTCAACATAAGCGACCTGGCGGCAATGGGCGCAGAGCCCATCGGGCTGCTGGCGGCGCTGACGATGCCTCCGGATCTTGAAGCAGATTCTCTATACAGCATCATGGCCGGCATGGACAACTGTGCCGAGTCATTCGGAGCATACATTTACGGCGGGGACACCAAGTTCGGCAGCGGTGCTGTCTCATGTACAGCGATAGGCACGCTGAACGGCAGGTCTCCGATGCTGAGGTCCGGCGCAAGGCCGGGAGACATCATAGCGGTCACCGGGGCGCTCGGGTCCGCCGCCGCCGAATTCTTTGCAAAAGAGAACAATCTCGATTACGCTCCGCCGTTCTCTTCTCTTAAGATACCGATCCCCCGCGTAGCGGAAGGCATCTCCATGTCCGCATCCGGTGCGGTCACGTCATGCATCGATCTCTCTGACGGGCTTGCCGAGGGCGCAAAGAGCATATGCAGCGCCAGCCGCGTGGGGATGGACATCTTCATGAGGTTCCTGCCAGAAGGCCACGGCGTTGACGAGGTATCTTCCGAAACAGGCATCTCAAAGGAAGACCTGATGCTGTATTGGGGCGGAGAATACGAACTGTTATTCACATTCGACAAAGGTAAGAAGGATGCGCTGTACGACATCGATCTGGAATTCTCCATAATCGGTAAAGTCACGAATGAAGATGTGCCGTACATAATCCACGAAAACAAAAGGATGGCGATGGAAAACGGCAAACACTAACCCAAACATCGAAGCCAGATATTATCAGAAGGAGGGTCTGGTTTACATCTGCGGGCTGTGCCCGCACAGGTGCAGGATACCTCCAGGCGGGTTCGGAAGATGTATGGCAAGGAAAGGCGAGGAAACGAAGCTGATCGCCAACAATTACGGAAAATTATCATCATTCAGCGTCGACCCCATCGAAAAGAAACCGCTTTATCACTACTATCCGAAAAGCAAGATATTCTCTATAGGAGGGATAGGATGCAACATGTCCTGCAAGCACTGTCAGAATTATTCGATATCGATGTCCCCTGCAGGCAGGAAGCGCACAACTTACGAATCGCCGGAGGATATCGTGGCATTCTGCGGAAAGGAGAAGTTCGACGCCATCGCTTTCACATACAACGAGCCGGTGATCTGGTTCGAGTACATCATGGATATAGTGGACGAAGCGCCGGACCTGCGGTATGTGCTTGTGAGCAACGGCTTGGTATGTGAGGACCCTCTGAGGGAATTGTGCAGGGTCAGCGACGCTATGAACATAGACATCAAAGGGTTCACGGATGATTTCTACATGAAAGTATGCGGCGCGCATCTCGCCGATGTCATGAGGTCGGCAGAGATCATCAGCGAAGAGGGCGTGCATATTGAGCTCACATACCTTGTGATACCGGGTTACAACGACACTGAAGAAGAGATCGAGAAGTTCTCTTCATGGGTGCGGGACGAGCTGTCCCCGGAGACCCCTGTGCATTTCTCAAGGTTCCATCCCGACTTTGAGATGATGAATGTCCCGATCACTCCTCTCGAGACCTTGTTCATGTGCAGAGAGATCGCGATGGAAGGCGGCATCGAATATGTGTACGTGGGAAATGTGCTTGATGACGAAGCATCCAACACCTACTGTCCAGAATGCGGAGCGCTGGCGATCCGCCGCACGGGATATCTCGTTGATATAGTGGGTCTGAACGGCGACCGCTGCGCACGGTGCAGAAGGAAGCTGCACATCATACGATGAGGAACAGCGGGCTGCCTACCAGGACCACGATCGCGGTCGCGGCCGTGATCAGTATGATGAAAGGTATCATCGGAGTGACCCACACTGTATCCTGTCCGGCCGCTTTGAGTCTTGTGTAGATGCCGGCGATCTCCTCATCTTTAGGTGTTTTTATATGTGTGATCTCGCCGCCGATGACATCTTCCAACGGCCACACCTTCGAATTCTCCGCCTTTGAAATGTCCATCCTGTATCCGGAGAACATCCTTCCGGAGAGGCCGCCTTCTTTTGCGTTCCTCGCCGCGAAATACAGGATCACGGGTACGATCAATACCGCCGCAAGGAACAATACCGATATCGAACAGACGAATATCTGGCTGAAGAGGTTGTCCGGCACGTCTATCGCCGGCAGCCCGAAGAAGCCGGGGTAAAGAGGGAACATCATCGACAGAGTGATCAGACATTTCGTGTCCGCTCCTCCTTTGACGGCGCCGATGAAGTACATGCCGACGTATATCAGGTAGCAAAGAGGCAC
>JAIRQG010000144.1 GCA_031256615.1 Candidatus Methanoplasma sp.
TTAGGAAGAAGACTATCACCGAGACGATGCCGACGATCAGCGCCAGGACTCTGAGCAGTAAAGCAGTCTTCGACCGTTTCCTCTCGTCCTCGTCTATCTCGCTGTTTTTCTTTTCGTCGTCATCCTCTTCCTTCCTTCTGCGGTTCCATCCTGCTGCTATAGCTATCAGACCGGCGAATATCGCTATCACGGCGCAGATAAGGTTCAGGACGGCCCATTCGCCGCCGCTGTCTCCTTCGCCTTTGTTTTCTCCGCCGCCGCTGTTGCTGCCGCCTCCGTCACTGATGGGAGGGTATCCGGACTTGGAGGTAACATAGATGGTATGGTCTCTCTTTACGTCAGAGAAGGTGTACTTGCCGGATGCCAGGTCTCCGGAGGATATCGCAACGCCGTCCACGAGGACCTCGATGATGCTATATCCTGATTTTGCAGAGAACGTGAATGTCTTGTCTTTTCCTTCGCCCACGCTCACTTCTCCCTTCGGGATGATCGTTGAACCGCCGTCAGCCGCAGCTTTGATGATGTAGTGTTTGTGCTCTTCGTGCGGATTTGTCGGTATCGGTTCGGGTTCAAACTCTGCGATGACATGCATGTTCCCTTTGATGGGTACGACTATAGAATCGTCGCTGCTTACAAGCGTAATGTCAACAGTGAATTGTTTGAACAAATATGCATCTATTGGGGTTGCCGAGAGAGCAATGGAATCAGCCGTGATAGGGACATACACACATCCGTCAGCGGCCAGAGTACCGTATTCTTTGCCGTTCTTGCTGTCGGTTATGGTGACTGATCCGGTACCGTCCGCCTCGATGTCCACGAACACTATATAAGAACCGCCGAGGTAGTTGATGTCATAGTTGTTGTAGGCGGGTGCGTTCTGCCCTATATTAACCAATGCGTCCAATACGACTGCGCCGATCTTATTTTCATAGTCTTTCAGATCTGGCGTTTTGTTGCCGTCGATATCACTGACGGGGTCGATGTTTTCCGTCCGCAGGGTCGGTGCCGTGTTGCCTGAGAAGACCACACCGTCCTTTACGGACAGTTTAGCGAAATTCGTTGTGTATATTCCGCCGCCCGAGCCTTTGTTATCGCTGCCTTCCGCCGTGTTGTTGCAGATCGTTCCGCCGGTGACATTGAGCGTGGCATCGCTATAGAAACCGCCGCCGCAGTAGGCAGTGTTATCGGAGATCACAGAACCGACACCTATATTGGATGTGCTGTTATCGAGATCACATACCCCGCCGCCATAATAACCGGCTGTATTGCCGGAGATCTTGCCACCGGTCATGTTGAATACGGCATTGGAATAGCTGCACACTCCGCCGCCGTATCCATCATCTGTGGTATAATTATTCAAAATATTTGCGCCGGAACTCATGGATAATTTGCCTGCATTGCACACCCCGCCGCCAAAGTAGGCTTCGTTATCGCAGATTGTTCCCTTTACCAGATTAGATACAGCATCTCCGTTGTTGAACACTCCGCCGCCGTATGCGGCATTATTGCTGCAGATCTTTCCGTCGAAAAGAGTAAACACACCATAACTGACAAATGCGCCGCCGCCAAAGTAGGCTTCGTTGTTGCAGACCTTTCCGCCGTTCATAGTAAACTCCCATGGGTCACCTGACTCGTTGACGGCCGCCACACCGCCGCCATACGATGTCGCTGTATTGCCGCAGATCGTCCCGTCAAAAAGGGTAAACACGCCAAAACTGATGTATATGCCGCCGCCCTCTGAGGCTGTGTTGTTGTCGATCATTCCGTTGTTCATAGTAAACTCGCATGGATCATAAGTCCAGCTGATGATCGTCACACCGCCGCCGTATGCCGCTGTGTTTCCGCAGATCGTTCCGCCGTTCATGATGAACTCGCTTGTGTCGTGCACATCATTTCTGATCATAACGCCGCCGCCGTAATCTGTCGCATCATTGTCGCTGATGGTACCGCCGTCCATTGTGAACGGGCCGCCGCCCTCGATATATACGCCGCCGCCGCCGCAAAGCCACGCTTTGCTGTTTGACTTGTTTTTGTTTATCAAGCCATCCTTCATGATGAATGTACCGTGGCTGCAAACACCGCCGCCGTTCCAATCTGCCGTATTGTTGCAGATCGTTCCGCCGTACATGGTAAACATGCCGCCGCTGATGACCATAACGCCGCCGCCGGACTGTGAGGTGTTTTTACTTATCGTGCCGCCGTACATGGTAAAATTGCTCTGTGTGTCACAGAACAAGCCTCCGCCCTCGTTGTTATCATAGGGCTGAATGATGACTGTATTTTCGCTTATCACCATGTCAGCATTCATTGTGCAGTTGCTGTAGAGGCCGTTGTACACGCCTCCGCCATCGCCGGCAGATGCGGTGTTGTTGCTTATCGTGCCGCCGTTCAAAGTGATCGTGCTGTAGATGATGCCGTCCACTCCGCCGCCGTCCCTCCCTGCTACATTGTTGTCTATTATTCCGCCGTTCATGATGAACAGGCCTGTTTTGAAAGATGAGTCGATGCCTGTAACGTATACGCCGCCACCATCCCATGATGTCTTGTTATTGCTGACGGTGCTGCCGCTGTTCATAATGACCGTGCCTTTTGAATTCACTCCGCCGCCGTTATCGCCAACGACATGGCAATGCTGGATCGCCGCCTTGTCGTTCATGGTAAGAGTGCCGGAGGTGTTAACCATTATACCGCCGGCTTTATCGTTGCCGTGAAGTATTATGTTCTCCAGCGTAAGGCTGCCGTTCACTGTGCCGTGCCGTCCGGCTGATATTGTGAGTGTGAAAGCAATATCATCGGATGATCTCAGCGTCACATTTTTGCCGGTGTTCAATATAAATGAAGAAACGCTGTGATCATTACCGATGACGGTGATTGTGAAGTCAGTACCGCCATTCGAGTTAACGGCACTAAATGCCGACCCGAGACTGGAGTAATCACTGTCAAGCGTGCCACCTGTCACGTGGTAGTTGTCTGTGACATCGCCCGATGAGTCGTACGGCTGCGTCGGGAGTAAGCATACAGTGAGCGTCACTGCAATTATCAGAACAAAAAATAACGCACCGTACCTAAACGGCCGATGCAAAGATTTGAATTTCTCTATTATGTCCATTCAATAGCCCCCCTTAGTGACACGGTAATGGCTATAGTACTATTTATATGTTATATATAGTGATGTATTTTGTGCTATTCACATAGCAATATTTTCATCTTCTTTTTATATAGATAAAAAAAGCAAATATATAGCGTATAATTTCTTATATCGGTTATTGCGTTAAGATTCTGTTGAATCGGGAGACCGATGCCAATGAGGATGGGATGATGACAAAAAAAGCAATATTATATTCTTCTGGATTAGGAAAGACGAGAAAGATCGCGGCTTATGCAGCAAAAGAGCTGAAAGCGGACATTTTCGATCTTAAAAAACAAACAGTGATCGATCTTTCGGAGTACAGCCACATAATATTCGGCACAGGGATACATGCAGGAAAACCATACGGCGCGCTTGTCAGATTCATTAAAGACAACAAGGATCAGCTGACATCAAAGAAGAAGTCACTCTTCCTTTCGTGCATGTTGAAGGATGAGAAGGGCGAGGCTCAGCTGAAAGCAGTTTCAAACGAACTTAGGATCAGCGATGCGTACTTCTTCCACGGAAAAGGCGAGAAGAACGATGAAGGGATGGAAATAGCCGTTGATGATTTCATAAAAGAGATGCGGACAAGATGAGTCCGGAACTGATCCAGATCGCTGCCGTTCTTTATCTGATATTGAACTGCATCTCTTTTTTTCTGTTCGGAGTCGATAAGCGTAAGGCTGTCAGGGGCAATTACAGGATCAGCGAATCTGCGCTCATAGGCGCAGGGCTGATCGGCCCCGTCGGCGCGCTGGCGGGAATGAAAGTATTCAGGCACAAGACCAGAAAGCCGAAGTTCAAGGTGATATATCTATTCCTGATGGTCCACTTGGTGCTGTTCTTTATCCTTATGCGGGATTTCTTCTCGTTCTGATGCGGAGACCGCTTCTGATGTCGGTATCGACGTTCTCCCTGCTCAGAAGAAGAACCCTGCTGTCCGGCCTCTCCTTTATGACGGACATCCCCAAGATGTTCCCGAGCTGAGACGAGAAGTCCCTGATCTCCTCGAAAGAAGGCATTGATGCCAAAGAGAGCCTCTGCCTGGACGCGCCGACGAAAACGTACCCCTTGGGTTCGATCATATCGGGGTCCGCTCTGGCGTCCAGTTCGGCGTACTCATCCACCCATCCGAAATTAAGGTCCTTTACCAGCGTATGCCTTATCACCGTCCGCGTATCCAGCGACGGGAGAAGATCGAGCGTTTGCATGAGCCGCTCCCATCCGTCGTTCGCTTTGGGCCTGCAGACCTTCCTGTACACATCTTCATTGGGAGCGGCAACCGTCACATAAAGCTGCATCGGAAGTTCGTCCAGGGATCCCAGCTGTTCGGGGTATGTCCCGTTCGTCACAAGGAAGGTGGTCATGTTCCTCTTGTGGCATTCTTTGATGAAGTCCGACAGATACGGATAGGTGATCGGCTCGCCAGCGAGGGATATCGCAACCTGGTCGGGGTTGCAGGCTTCCTCGAACATCTTTTTCGAGCATCGAGGATCCCCTTTGAATCCCGATATCAGCAGCCTCTGCTGAGCGATCAAAGCGTCCAGCATTTCCTTGGGCTCCGCCCAGTCCTTGACCTCGAAATCCCTTTCCTGCACTCTCCAGCAAAAACTGCAGCATTGGCTGCATTCGTTTATCGCAGGGGTCATCTGCAGACATCTGTGGCTCTTTATGCCGTAGAAATCTTCTTTATAACAGCAGCGGCCCCGTATCATGCTCTCTTTCAGCCAGTGGCAGAGCTTCACCGCCGCATGGTCCTTGTAAATGCGGTATTGCTGCTTTGTTAACAGTTCTCTGTATGCTTCGTCCATCAGACCCCTCAAAAATCAAACAGATTGCTCTGCGGTTTTTTCCCTGCAACGTCAGGGACCGGTTTTTCGTTTTTGATCTGCGGGTCCTCTTTCGCCGGAACCCCCGGACCTGACGGTTTTTCGGGAACAGCCTCCGCCCTCAGACCCGCTTCGGGCCTGTCGGACATCTCGCGCTGCGAAGCGATCCGGAAAGTCTCCTTGACGATCTTGGAGTCGATCTTCGAATCGATGAGGAACCCAAGCTCCTCCGGTTCAAGGCCGACGTTCTTTACAAGCATGACCCTGATCTCAGGATCGTTGGCCGCTATTTCTTTCAGCGGTCCGAGGATGTCCGTCCCCACTCTTTTCGTGGATGTATGAAGATAACAGGCGATCTTGTAGCAAAGCGACGACTTCACCGTCCGCATGGACTTTGATCGGGACATCTTCATCAGATACATAGGGAATCTTAACCTTTCGGAAGAAGTTCTGCTGCTCATCTTGGCCACGGCGACCCCTGCCGTCATCATCTCGCCGGCATACGACCACAATCCGTAATACTGACGCTTGCTGACCCGCCCGAGGAACACATCGGCCTTTGACAGTTTCTCATACCCTCTCACAAGATCGCCGTGTTCTGCGTACTCGTACGGAAGATTCTCATCTATCCAAAGTATTGCGGTCTCCGGGTCCACATCCGCATCGTATAATGCCGTTCTTGCTCCGAAAGGGTCGTTTTTTCTGAACATTTTATCCAGGACGGTGTACATGTCCTTTCTCACCGCCCTCTCCTGCAGGACCTCTGCGGAAGATATGTCCAAGGAATCCTTCCCGTGGGAAAGGGCCTCCAGATCCCTTACCGCCGCCCGCATGTCCCCGTTTGAATTCTCGGCTATTTTCATCAGTACGGCATCGCCGGCGGCTACCCCTTCGGAATCGGCGATCTTCTTCAGGGCGCCGGCGATCGACCTTGCAACAGGTTTTCTTAATGTGATCTGTACCGTATCCGCTTTGACAGCAGAACTTTTCTTTGAAAGAGCATAAAAATCGTTGACAATGAGGACCACAGGCTGTTTTGTTGTTTTTATGAGCTCGTTGATCGCGGGGAGAGCTCCTCTGTCGGCATTCCCGAACAGATTATCGGCCTCATCAAGAACAATGAGTTTTTTTCTGCCTTCCGCGCTTTTTTTGTATTCCTCATCCTTTCCCAGCGAGTTGAAATGCGATGCCCTCAAAGCCACATCCTCTATCGCGGCCGCCGTTCTCTGATCGGACGCATTCATCTCGACGACATCCCACTGCATATCGTTAGCCAAAGCGATGGCGGACGATGTCTTGCCTATTCCGGGAGAACCTATCAGAACGGCTGCGCGTTTGTCAGGTATGCCGTCCGTCCAGGACTCGGCCCATTCTTTCAGCTCTTTCATCGGAGTAGGATTCCCTATGACTTCCGAAAGCTTTTTCGGCCTGTATTTTTCAGTCCAGTCTTCGGTCACTACACATCACCCAGATGTTTTTGGAGGCATGAACGCCAGCACGAACACTTCCATCGCCTGAAGCAGGAAAAAGAAAATGACAACTATCTGGAAGAGGAAATTCTCCCAAAAGGACATTTCGAGCTGTATCGTGATGTAGAAAAGTCCGGCAGACAACAGCATGAACGTTGCTCCTTTGGTCCACTTTTTAAAATAGAAGTGGCCGAGCCCGAATATGCAGGGCAGAAGAGTGACAAACCCGAGTGTGCCAGGTATGAGCGCAAGCGCTATCCCGATCCATCCGTACTTTATCATCTTGGGCCGAAATGCAGCCATCTGCGTTTTGGATCGAGGCTCGCCGCAAGCAGGGCAGAACAGGTCGCCCTGGGTCATCTCTCCGCCGCAGGATGTGCATTTATTCTCCTCCGGCGGTATGAAATGTCCTGATTGGTCCAGTCTTATTGTGTTGTCTTTTTTCCTTCCGCAAGAATAACAGAACCCCGAATCCTCAGGAATCTCATTCCCACATTCCGGACAGATGTACCTCATTTGTTTTATCTCCCCGTCCCTCATGTTAATAGATGCATGCGATACGCCCCGTTACCGCGTTCAACCTTAATAGGTTCATCGTAGAGTTCGCTCATCATTTCAGACGTAAAAAGAGTGTCTTTCTTCCCGTCGGCGAATATTCTGCCGGTTTTCATCATCACAACGCGATCGATGCTTTCTGGAATGTCAGCAAGATCATGCGTTACCATGACAAGGCTGACGCCAGCTTTGATAAGTATATCGAACATTTTTCTGAATTTTGAGGCCATAGCGATATCCAGGCCGGTCATGGGTTCGTCCATTACAAGCATTGAAGGTTCCGATACAAGCGCTCTTGCGATCAGCGCACGCCTCATCTCGCCCAGCGAAAGCCCCTCTGTTCTTCTGCCGAGGAGGTCGTCGATACCCATCATGACTGCTGCATCATTTACTTTGGAGAACATTTCCGCAGTTACTTCCATGTTCCTGAATACATCAAGGCTTCCGAAAAACCCGGATGCGATAACCTCGCTCACCAGAGTTTCCTGCCCGAATTGGTTCTGGAGGTCCATGGAAACGATCCCCATCCTGCTCCTAAGATCGAAAATATTCCAGTTCTTCTCTCCGAACAACTTCATGACCGCAGGCGAGTCCTCATCATAATACGGAAGCGTCTCTCCGCGCAAGAGCTTTATCAGAGTTGTCTTGCCGGAACCGTTATTCCCTATAACGGCGACGCTTTCGTCCTCCTCGATGGAAAGAGAAACGGAGTCAAGGATCCTTTTCCCATCCCTGACGACAGAGACATCTCTCATCTCCACTGCTTTCATAAGTGGCCTATAGATGAGCATCCCTAAAAATGTTACATAGAAAAACCTTAACTCGGCAGTTTTAGCGGAAATAACAAAAAAACGTTATTCAGAAATGATTATATATGAAAATAAAATATGGAAATAACTGAGTCGTATATATAAACGGTTCAGAAAACACCAAGGGGGGCTACGTAACGGTAAATTTATTTGAAATTGGGGCGAACAGATCCGGCAGGACGCTTATGATGGTTCTGGCGGGGTTGATTTTCATCGCCGTAATTGCAGCAACAGGACTCTTCTCTGCAAATGTGGAGGGAGAAGAAGGAACAACCTTCACTGTGACAACAGATGCCGACAGCGGCAACGGTTCTCTGCGAGACATATTGAAAAACGCAAAAGACGGCGATGTTGTAACATTCGACGCATCTGTCACGACCATCACGCTGATAAGCGAGATATTATTCAACGGAAAGAATATCACGATTGACGGCGGAAGCGGCGTGGTCATTACCAAATCTGCGGGCTCCTTCCGGCTGCTGAACAGCACTGCAACGGGAAGTACGCTGACATTAAAAGGGCTGACGATCGAGAACGGCGACAATGATAGCTTAATGGGAGGGGACGGCAACGGCGGCGGTGTATACGCAGCTGGAAACAGCACCATGATTGACTGCACCTTTATAAACAACAAAGCGAGCTACAATGGTGGTGGGGCGTATTTAGTCGGTGCCTCGGTACTGAAAAACTGTACATTCACCAACAACAAGTCTGATCATGGCGGCGGGGTGTATGAGAAAGGCTCTTCCAACATGACCGACTGCATTTTTGATGGCAATGAAGCATCATACATTGGTGGCGGGATGAGCGCAGACACCGACGTTGTCATGACGGGCTGCTCTTTTGTTGAAAATACATCAGGCAACACGAGCGGCGGCATCTACGGGGGCGAAAACATCGTTATGACTAATTGTAAATTCAAAGGCAACAAAACTCTCAACTCCAATGGGGGTGGGTTGGTTGCATTTAATAACCTTACCGCGACCGATTGCGTCTTCGTCGATAATTCAGCATCAATCAACGGCATCAGCGGTTGTGGTGGCGGGGTAAGTGCAAGGGCAACAGCCATCTTGACCGACTGCGTTATTGCAAACAATTCTGCGAAGTTCGGTGGCGGAGTATATGTTCAAATGTCAACT
>JAIRQG010000081.1 GCA_031256615.1 Candidatus Methanoplasma sp.
CTCATCAGGAAAGGGAATCGTGTGACGGTCGGCAAATACGGCGACAGAGAAGTGGATTTCTCGGTAAAGACCGACAGGGGCACAGAATACTATCAGGTGGTCTATTCTTTGAAAGAAGACAGTGTCAAAGAAAGGGAGCTTAAAGCGCTGAACGGTCTGAGAGACAGCTATCCGAAGACCATTATCTCGACGGATATCATCAGGGCGGACCTGCCGAATGGGATCAGACATCTGAACATAGTTGATTTCCTTCTCGGAAAAAGGTGAACATACTTCCAACGGTTCTTTCCAGAGCGTGAAAACCTTATCTACTACCTCCTATATTGAAAGAACCAGAGGTTAACCTATGGCATTAAAGATGGCTGTCCCCAACAAAGGAAGGCTCAACGAGCGGGCAGTGGAACTCCTGCAGAAGTCGGGAATAGATCTGGGAGAGGACTGGGGAAGGAAGCTGTACGTGACAGCTAAAGAACAGAACATAGAGATAATGTTCATCCGCGCGCAGGACATACCCGCGTTCATCGCCACAGGAGCCATCGATATCGGGATCACCGGGGAAGACCTGGCCGCAGAGTCAGGATACAAGATCAAGAAGCTCATGGACCTTGAGTTCGGCGCATGCCGCCTTTCGGTGGCCGCTCCCGAATCCTCCGGGATAAAGAATATCGATGACATCCCGGACGGAGCGAAAGTAGCAACATCATTCCCCAATCTCACAAAGAAATTCTTCAAGTCAAAGGGCAAGGAAATATCGGTGATCGAGATATCCGGAGCGGCGGAGATCATGCCGTATCTCGGGATATCGGACCTGATCGTGGACCTCGTCGCATCGGGCTCTACACTCAAAATGAACCGCCTTATAGAAGTGTCCGTAATAATGGACTCCCAGGCTGCCATCTACTCATCGGACTCGGCGCTGAAAAAGAACAGCGCGGAGATCGATGACGTGGTAGCCTCTATCAAAAGCGTTATGGCCGCGGAGGACCGCAAATATCTGATGGCGGATGTCCCCAAGAACAAGCTGGAGCAGGTGGAAAAGCTGCTTCCGGGAATAGGGGGGCCGACCGTCCTTAACATAGCCGGGAACGATAAGATGGTCGCCGTACATGTGGTGGTCCGCTCAAAGGACATCTACAAAGCGGTCAACGACCTCAAGAGACTCGGCGCAAAGGGCATACTCACGCTTTCGATAGAAAGGCTGGTGGAGTGATGGTCTCAAGGGACATAATGAGGAGCACTGCCAGAGGCTTCAAGAAATATTACAGTCCAGATGTCAAAGGGGAGCTCAGACTGGACACCAACACCAACGTTCTGGGCGCAAACCCTGCCGCAGCGAAGTTCATCAGAGAGCAGAGGATAGACCTGAATGATTATCCCCGGACCTACTCCGATGATCTCAGGACCGCCCTCGCTTCCCTTTACGGACTTGAAACGGATAATTTCGTTGCCGGAAGCGGCTCCGATGAGATGCTTGATGTGATCTTCAAGACATTCACCGAATGGGGAGACGACTGCCTTGTCCCTTATCCCTCGTACAGCTTATATGATTATTTTGCACAGATGAACGGCGGCAAAGTGATATATTCCGAGCTCACGGATGATTTCCAGCTTAACGTCGATGATATCATTTCCTCAAAGGCCAAGATGGTCATACTCGCTTCCCCCAACAACCCTACCGGGAACTCCTTCAGGCAGAAAGATGTCGAAGAAGTGCTGGCCGGGTTCGGGGGCATAGTCATCGCCGATGAGGCGTACGGCGAATATTCCGAGAATTCGATGATCCCCTTTGTGAACGAATTTGAGAACATGATAGTGATCAGAACATTCTCTAAAGCATACGCCATGGCGGCCCTGAGGGTCGGATATGCGATCGCGAACAAAGACCTGGCAGATATGATGAACGCAGTAAAGATCCCGTACTCTCTGAACAGCATGAGCGAGGGGGCAGCGATCGCTGCCGTGAAGGATCAGGATTTCATAAGAAGAAGCGTAGAGATGGTCCGGACCGAGAGGCCGAAACTGTCTTCGGGCCTCTCAAAACTCGGTTTCTACCCATTTCCGTCAGATTCCAACTTCATCCTTGCAAGGTCTCCGATGGATCACGCCGTCCTTACAGACGCTCTGAAGAAAAGAGGGATACTGATAAGGGATTTCGGCAGCAAAAGGAGGATGGAGAACTGTGTCCGCTTCACTGTCGGAACCGATGGCATGAACAAAGAACTCCTCAGCAAGATCGCGGGTATCCTGGAGGATTTCAGTTGAAAGTGACCATCGCCGACTACGGCGTCGGAAATCTTCACTCGGTCAAAAAGGCATTTGAGAAGAACGGCGCCGCCGTCAGCATCGCTGCTGATATGAGGGACCTTCTGAATTCCGATTGCATTGTCTTCCCCGGCGTGGGGGCTTTCGACTCGACAATGGGGAAGCTCCTTCCTTACAAAGAGGATATCAGAGAACGCCTGCTCTCTGGGGTCCCGGCCCTCGGGATATGTATCGGCGCACAGATCCTGTTCGATTCCAGTGAAGAAGGATCATCGGAGGGAATCGGCGCGTTCAGCGGAAAGATCATCAAACTTTCGGCGGAACGGGTCCCGCACATGGGGTGGAACACCGTGAGCACGTCCGACCCGCTAATGGACGGCATCAGCAGAAGACAGTTCTATTTCGCACATTCGTACAGAGGTTCCGCTGATGACCCGAGCTGTATCATTGGGACCACCGAATACGAGGGCGAGACGTTCCCGTCCTTTTTCAGGACCGCGAACACATACGGGACGCAGTTCCATCCTGAGAAAAGCTCCGGGTCCGGGCTCGAACTGATAAAAAATTTCATAGCGTTTGCGGAGGAAAACGTATGATGGTCATACCGGCGGTGGATGTTCTTGACCACAAGGTCGTTCAGCTTGTGGGAGGAGAACTCGGAAGCCAGAAGATAATACTTCCCGATCCTTTCAGAACAGCGATGTCCTGGGTCGAGAAAGGTGCGCC
>JAIRQG010000006.1 GCA_031256615.1 Candidatus Methanoplasma sp.
AGTGGAAATGTCTGAAATACATTTAGACCCTGAACTGACAGAAGATACAATTACACATGAATTCGTGCATCATGCTAGAACTGTGGACGATACCAGAATCGGGTTTGCAAAAACAGCATACAAAATCAAAGATGGGATATCTGATGAGAATTTTTTTAAGAAAAATATGGCAGAAATCCGTAATTTTGAAGAGGCAGCCACTGTTGCAGAAACCACTGCAAGGACAAAAGCCCCATCGAAGAACCCATCTGGCTATTATGACTATGTTAAAGAGATATCACGTATGGTTGCTTACAACAGCGACAGAAAAAGACTGACAAGGAATCCGCAATCTGCAGTCATTGACGAAACAAAAGGCATTAAGGGGAAAGCAGTGATCAATATCATCAATGCAGAGTTTGTTAAAACACACATAGCATCAATGAAGATAGGTCTGCATACAGCACTGCAATCTTACGAGATACTTATTAATAAATATTAAATACTAATCAATATCATTATAATATCATGGTAATACACGCTAAAGCAAAAGTTGGAGAACCCATGGAAATGGAAGAATATCAGCAAGTAGCATATGGGATGACCCTATGGATGCTTCAGGAGAATGTAGGTCTATCTTACAAAGAGGCCAGAGCATATTTGGCTCCTGAACGTTATGAATCGACAGAATATCTGATCAAGGCTTTGAAAGTGACCGAACAAGAAGTGCACGACCTTGTTGCTTCAGCCGAAGAAAAAATGAATAAAATAGAAAATTGGGACTCAGTGTTAAATGGATACTTTCCGCTAATCGTTGACACTGCTCCGTGGGGAGGGCCGCTGTTCTGAAACAATGTCGTGCTAAGCTTTTTCAATAACAGAAATCCCTGAGCAATCTCTTGCTTTGGTCCAAATGCCCATAAGTATTTTATGTGCCTTCTGAAAAATAATAAATATTAATCAATATTATTAGAACATCATGGTAACACATGCAAATGCTAAACTCGGCGAACCGATGGATTTCGATGAGTTCCAGCAGGTCAGATACGGCATGACAATCTGGTTGCTCCAAGAGAATGCAGGCCTCACTTTCAAAGAGGCCAGGGTGTTCATGGCAGATACTCGGCAGGAAACCACGGAAGATCTGGCCAAGGCACTGAAGGTGACAAAGCAGGCAGTGTATAACCTCGCGAGCTCGGCTAGAGCGAAGATAGACGAGATAGAGGATTTGGATGCCGTTTTCAAGGGATATTTCCCTATGGTTGTTGATTACGGCATTAAAAGAAAGAAATCGAAACCGCTTTTCTGAAATAGAGAGCAACTGTTTTGATACCAAACTGATATGCACAGAAAGGTGTGTTTTTGACTGAAGATAAAAAAGAAGAGATCTTCTCAAAAAGAGAAATGTATGCTATGCTCCTGAAGGAATATGAGGAGTTTCAGGACGAGGGCAGGGAATGCTACCTCAAAGAGCTCCTTGAAGAGCTGAGAAAAGAGCTGGAGTCAGCCGACTGACCCCAAAAAAGATGCGGCGCCCTGCTCACCTGATCAGGTGTTTGATCATTTTGTAAGGGGTGTCGTTGAGCGCTTTCTTGATCTCTTCATTAGTAAGCCCGGCGCCTTTTGCGACGATCGTTGCCATCTTTTCATCCATGAGATTGCCTACAGTGTGGGCATCGGAATTGACGACCATCTTTGCGCCTGCTTTTCTCGCCATGTTCACAACATGCCCGTTGGTAATGTTGTGGCCTCCGCGTCCGGTTATCTCAAGTGCGATATCATTTTTCGCAGCAAACTCCGCTTCTTCTAAAGTTATCAGGCCGGGGTGAGCTAAGATATCGACGTTTGGACTCATGACCGATCTCAGATTGGTCAGCGGAGACACAGGTTCGGTCACTGTCTCTCCGTGCACGACCACGATCTTGGCACCGAGGGTCTTTGCCTTTTTTGCCAGCGCATCTATCTTCGAAGGCGGAACATGCGTCAGCTCCACTCCCGGTATGACGGTGATGTAATCTTCACTGAGCTCTGTGGCCTTAACCAAAGCGGGAACCACAAATTCAATGTTAGTCACATCAACGTGATCTGTTAATGCGATGGCGGTGTGTCCCAATTCCATTGCACGGCGAACAAGCTCAGAAGGCGTCAGGTCGCCGTCGCTGAATATGGTGTGAGTATGAAGGTCTATTCTCATTTTTTCCTCTCCGCAAGTTTTTCGTATACTTTTTCCATGGGAAGCCCGGACCTGGTCACCGCGACCATGGTGTGATATATGAGATCTGCAAGTTCCCAGGCTGCCTCGTCATCATTCCTGTCTTTAAGGGCAAGAACGAACTCGCCCGCTTCCTCAACTACCTTTTTGCACATTTTGTTCTCGTTCGAGTACAAAAGGCAGGTGTAGCTTCCTTCTTTCGGATTCTCGAGTCTGTCGGTAAGCACTCTTCCAAGTTCGGGGATGACGCTCATTGTTCCGTCAACGGATCCGTAGATCACTTCATTGAAACATGAAGGGGACCCGGTGTGGCATGCGGGGCCTGTCTGCTTCACGCGTATGAGAAGTGTATCGGCATCGCAGTCGATCTGCATAGAGATGATCTTCTGGACGTGTCCCGATTCCTCTCCTTTCCTCCAGATCCTTTGTCTGCTCCTTGACCAGAAGTGAGTGTAACCGGTGACCTTCATAAGCTCGAAGGCCTCTCTGTTGACCCATGCGACCATGAGGACCTCGTTTGTAAGGTGGTCCTGTACAACCGCGGGGATCAGTCCGTCCTTATCGAGTTTCAGATCGGTCATCTTACCGGAACCCCGTTATCTTTCAGATATTCTTTGACTTCCGCTATCGTGAACTGCTTGTAGTGGAACACCGAGGCGGCCAGCGCCGCAGAGACATTCGTCTGGCTGAAAACCTCGTAGAAATCTTCAAGTTTCCCGCATCCACCCGATGCAATAACAGGTATGTTCACCTCATTCGAGACAGCGTTGTTCAGGGCTATGTCGTATCCGTCCTTCACGCCGTCTGCGTCCATCGATGTCAGGAGTATCTCTCCCGCACCGAGGTCTTCGGCTTTCATTGCCCATTCCACCGCATCGAGGCCTGTGGGTCTGGTGCCGCCGTGGGAGAGGACCTCCCAGCGGTTGCCGACCTTTCTCGCGTCTATCGCGATCACTACGCACTGCCTTCCGAATCTTTCAGCGGATTCCGATATCATTCCGGGGTTGCCGATCGCGGCCGAGTTGACCGATACTTTATCGGCACCTGCGTTAAGCGCATCGCGCATATCGTCGGCGTTCCTTATCCCTCCGCCGACGGTCAGCGGGACGAATACTCTCTTAGCGGTCTCGGAGACCAGGTCGAGAGTCGTCTGTCTGTACTCCAAAGACGCCGCAATATCGAGGAATGTTATCTCATCCGCTCCGCTGTTACTGTATTCTTCCGCCATTTTGGGAGGAGAACCTACATCTTTCAGACCGAGGAAGTTCACTCCTTTGACCACTTTCCCGTTCTTTACATCAAGACAGGGAATGATCCTCTTCGTAAGCATTCATCCCACCTTCGGCCTGTCCTTTGTACTGAGTTCCGTATTTCTCGGCGAGACAGCGTTCTTCAGCGCGGTCCCGAGGGCTTTGAACGTCGCTTCTACGATGTGGTGGTCGTCGAAACCTCTTATTTGTACCACGTGCAGCGTTATGCCTGACGACATCGCGAAACTCCGCAGGAAATGGTGATACAGTTGGTCGGGGCAGTCGATTTCCGCGAACGGCCTGTCGATTATGTCGACCGAGACCATCATCAGGGCATCATCCATCGGGATGATGACCGTGGACATCCTTTCCACCGGCCTGTCGTCGAGAGCCTTCTTGAATGCGGCCCCGAGCGTTATCGCGGTATCCTCTATGAGGTGGTGATCATCGTCGCCGGAAGCTTTCATACAGATGTCGAAAGAACCATACCTAGCAAATGTCTCCACCATGTGTTTAAGGAACTGTACGCCGCACTTGACATCGAACTTGCCGGTCCCGTCAATGTTCAGCTCGACCGAGATATTTGTCTCACGCGTACTGCGTTCCAGTTCAGTTACCCTTTTTGTCATATGGTGTTAGAATGGGGTCAACTCTATAATAATTATGCTAAATCTATCTCAGGCATCAGCGGTTATTTTTTTACAGCATTGTTTGTCAACTTGATCTAAGACCGGATTGTTTCCGTCTGCGCATTATGTTTTTCACACACTTTTCTGTGGTTTTCTGATTTGTACATATTCTTCCTGGCTTTGAAAGTATGAGTTGCAGAACGCGATGCCGGGTCTGCGGTATGGACAGAGCCGCTTAGAGCGTAATGACACAACTGTTACTCATGCCACATTGCGTTTTCACACCGCCATTTATGTTATCTGGGCAACTTTTCCGACAATGATTGTCTGGTCTTAAACAACATGTTTATACCACTGTTAAATACTGGTCTGTTTCTGCACTTTAATCATTGGGAGTACTCAAATGTACAAAGTAGGTATTATCGGAGGAACAGGATACACCGGAAGCGAGCTGTCGCGTATGCTGTGTACTCACCCGGAAGTGGAGTTAGCCGCGCTTACATCGCGCCAGCATGCGGGAAAGAAAGTGTCTGACCATCAGACATTCCTTAAGGGTTACTCCGATCTTCTTTTCACCGAAAAGATAAGCGACACAAAGGATCTTGATCTTGTTTTTGTCGCCACACCTCACGGCGTGGCGATGGAAGAGGTCCCGTAGCTCATCGAGTCCGGAATAAAGGTGATCGATCTTTCTGGAGATTATCGTCTTCACAGCACAGCGGAATATACCAAATGGTACGGACATGAGCATACTGACGCGAAGAACCTTCAGAAATCGGTATACGGACTTCCGGAACTGTTTCGTGACAAGATAAAAGGCGCAGACCTGGTGGCTAACCCCGGCTGCTATGCCACTTCGATTATATTGGCATGCGCGCCGCTGATAAAAGCGGGTGTTGCAGAGAAAGACATCATTGCAGATGCAAAGAGCGGAACATCGGGCGCAGGCATGGTGCCGTCACCCCGTCTGCACCATCCGTTCTGCGGCGAATCGCTGATACCGTACAGCGTCGGGACGCACCGTCATACGCCTGAGGTGGAGAACGCCATCGAAATGTTCTCGGGTGTCGGCGCAAAAGTGATAATGGTGCCTCAGCTCCTGCCGATAGTGCGCGGGATCCTTTCCTCATGCTATATGGATCTTAAGAAAGAGATGACGGATGAGGAAGTAGCCAAAATTTATGAGAAACAATACGGCAAAGAATTTTTTGTCCATTATGTGAAAGAACCGTCGATACGCGCTGTAGTAGGCTCCAACCATGCGCACGTATCGTCCAATGTCATAGGCGGCAAGGCAGTGGCATTCGGAGTTCTGGACAACCTTGTCAAAGGAGCATCCGGACAGGCAGTGCAATGCATGAACCTGATGCTTGGCATAAAAGAAACAACAGGAATAGATGCTCCGGGATTGGGTGTATAAAAATGATAGAGGATATAGAAGGAGGCATAACGACCCCTCAGGGGTTCAAGGCCACAGGCGTGCACAGCGGCGTCAAATACCGTGCGCTCGATCTGGGAATGGTGTTCTCAGAAGTACCTGCATCGGCGTTCGTCGGCTATACGAGCAACGAGGTGAAAGCGGCACCGGTGCAGGTGATGATGAAGGAGAACTCCGAGAAACTTTCGGCGGTGGTCATCAACAGCGGCAATGCGAACGCGCTGACAGGACGCCGCGGAATAGAGGACGTATATGTGATGAAAAATGCCGTAGCGGCGGAACTGAACATCGACCCCAAAGAAGTGGGGGTAATGTCCACCGGTCTGATAGGGCGTTTTGTCGATATGCATAAGATACGCTATGGGATAAGCCGCGCAGCACGCGAACTCGATGCGGGGCGCGAAGCGGACAGCCTTTTCGCGGAAGCGATCATGACCACAGACACAATAAAGAAAGAGTTCTCGGTCCGTGTCCGCCAGGAGGACGGCACCCTTGTCTATATCTCGGCGACGTCAAAGGGAAGCGGCATGATATCGCCGCACCTGAAAGTGCTTCACGGCACCACTTTGACAGTGGTAACGACGGACGCATCCCTGTCGCCTAAATTCCTGGGCAAATGGCAGGAGATCCTCGACAACAGCCTGAACATGGTATCGGTGGACGGAGACCAATCGACGAACGACACAACGATCATGATGGCGAACGGCAAGGCAGGCGGTTCATATGCGGATGAAGACCCCGAGTTCATCGCAGCCCTTGAGATGGTGATGACGAAGATCGCAAAGACCATCGCGTTGGACGGAGAGGGAGCCACAAAGCTTATCGAGGTTCAGGTGACCGGTGCGGATACCAAAGAGGACGCCCGCAAAGTTGTGCATAAGATCATCAACTCCCCTCTTGTG
>JAIRQG010000010.1 GCA_031256615.1 Candidatus Methanoplasma sp.
CTCAGCGGGAAGTATCAGTCGCTCAGCGACCGTCTGAGGATAATATCGGGCGTGACCGAAGAGGATCTGATGAGGGTCGCATCGGATGTCATCAAGGCTTCCTCACTGAACACCTCCGTGCTCGGAAGGAAGAACAAGGACATCGAAAAGTTCAACGGTTCCGGGCTGGATCTCTGAATTCGGATAAAAGGTGAAGGACAGCGTTCTTCGCCGGCCCCACCGCGGCGGCGACCTTGGGCGTCATCTCCTCGCTCACCGTCTGCAGATCCTCGACCTCTATCGCAACGAACCTTATTGTCTCCGGCATGACGCTGTTGTCCATCTGTCTTCCCATCTTTATGGCGGTGGCCAAGTTAATGTCGTGTGCTGGAACGTTAGCTATCGTGCAGTCGAAGCTTTCCGGTTCAAAGATCAGTACTGTTCCGGGTTCATGTTCTCCGCTCAGTATGGCGTCTACGATGACCGCGAATCTGTATCCCGATATCATCGGGATGATCTCAAGCCCGCCGACGGCCTCTTGGAGCGTATCCACATCCGGCAGCCCAAGCGCCCCGATGGCTTTGGACACTTCGAGTCCGACGGCATCATCGCACATTATCGGGCTTCCGAGTCCTATCACCACCGCCCGGTCCGCTAATTTCCCCATGTTCGTCACTAATGCATCCTTTCTATAATTTGTTGCTGTGAAAATGCACTTTCACAAAGTGTCCCGACCGACCCGGTCTCGCATCGCTGGTTCGCACACGCAGTTTACATTGAAAAAAAGTTTATCCGCATGCTCTGAGATAACGTTGTGTGGACATTAACGTAAGGACCGAGCAGAAGATCAACGGCAGTTTGGTGACCAACCGTCAGCTGGAGACCCTTGCCGCTGTCGCAGAGACAGGCAGCAAGACGGCCGCAGCAAAAAAGCTCGGGATATCCGTCCCGGTGGTTCACAGATACATTGCGGCCATAGAAGAGGCCGCAGGCTCGCCGATCACAGTATCGACCCCTGCCGGAACGAAACTGAACGAAGAAGGCAAGCGGATATTGGAGATATTCGAAACCACGGAGCTCCGATGCTCAGACGATCATAACTTCACGGTCTGCTGCAGTCCTGTCACGGAAGACCTGATGATGTCCGTCCTTTCCGCCCTGAAGATGACGGACGTTGAGCTCGTAATATCTGATGACGAGCATAACATCAGGATGATGAGGGAGAACCTGGCGGATTTTGCCGTCATCGACGATCCGCTCTATCTTTTTGATGCGGAGGAGTTCGAAGGCATTGAGATAGGCTACATGGGGATGGTGTTCGTCGACAACGGGACATCCTTCATAAGATACAGGTACGGCGCGCAGAGGGTCGCGTACATGTTCCTTGATACGATGGACAGAAAATACACCATCGAAGCGGAAACATTCTCCCTGCCGGAGCTTCTAGGGTCGAAGAAGAGCTATTTCGTTGACGAGTTCCTTCTGCTCAGAAAGGGGATAAAAATGAAAAGCGCGATAGATCCGAAGGTCCTTAAACATGCGATCACAGCGATCTACCGCAAAGAAGATAAGACGATAAGCAAGCTTGTCAGAGCGCTGCAGGCCAGGAACATCAGATAATTGATGTTACTGTTTTAGGTAATACGCATCCAGTAGGTATCTTTGTTTTAAATATTATTAGCAACGTCATCGGCCAAGGTGGTTAATATAGAGATAAAACCAAATCCGGAATTCGAGAAACGGGTCGCTGACCTCGGAGGCGCAGACGTCAAGATGTGCTTCCAGTGCGGGACCTGTACGGCAAGCTGCCCCTCAGGAAGGCGCACCTCCTACAGAGTGAGGAAACTGATGAGACAGACGCAGCTTGGTCTTAAAGAAGAGATTCTCAGCAGCGAAGAGCTTTGGGACTGCACGACATGTTACACATGCGTCGAAAGGTGCCCCCGCGCCGTTCCGATCGTAGATGTAGTCGTCGCACTCAGGAACATGGCGGTCACGGAAGGCCGTATTTACGACAACCACAAGAAAACAGCTGCGAACCTCTACAAACTCGGCCACACCGTCTCGGTCAATGCTGATATAACAAAACTGAGGGAAGAACTCGGCCTCGAAAAGACCCCGGCCACAGTGCTTGCCAACAAGAAAGCGATGGAAGACCTCGTAAAGCTCATGAACGCAACAGGCTTCAATAAGATATTGGAGTGATCACATGGCAAAATACGCATTCTTCCTGGGCTGCATAGCACCCCTCAGATACCCCGGACTGGAGAAATCCACAAGAGTGGTATGCAAGAAGCTGGGCATCGAACTCGTTGAGCTCGAGGACGCCAGCTGCTGCCCCGCGCCCGGCGTAATAAAATCGTTCAGCAAGGACACGTGGCTTGCGGCCGCGGCAAGGAACCTTGCACTTGCGGAGAAGCAGGGGCTGCCGATAATCACGATCTGCAACGGTTGTTACGGATCGCTCTTCGAGGCGGCGCATGAACTCAACAACCACCCCGAGATACTCGCGAAAGCCAACAAATATCTCAAAGAGATCGGAATGGAGTACAAAGGGACGACGAAGGTCTTCCACGTTGCTGAGGTAATGTACAGAGAAGTAGGGGTCGAGGGAATAAAAGCAAAGATCACCAACCCCGTCGACTATAAAGTGGCGACGTTCTACGGGTGCCACTTCCTGAAACCGAGCGACATAAAGAACATCGACAGCTCAGAGAACCCGCACATCCTGGATGACCTGGTAGAGGCGACCGGCGCGGTAAGCGTGCCGAGAAAGCAGAAAACGCTCTGCTGCGGTGCCGGAGGAGGGGTCAGGGCTGCGTTCGGAGACGTCGCGAAAGAGTTCACCAAGACGAACCTCGAGAACATGAAGGCGTCAGGCGCACAGTTCATTGTAGACGTGTGCCCATTCTGCCACCTCCAGTTTGACTCGAGCGAGAAAGATCTCGGCTTCAACATCCCGGTCATACACCTTTCGCAGCTGTTCGGCATAGCGATGGGCATGAGCGAGAAAGAGCTCGGACTCTCGGCGCACATCGTGCCGGTAAAACTCTAAACAATAACCGGGGCCGCAAGCCCCTCCTTATAATTTTCAGCCGATAAGAAGTGCCAGCGTACCTATTGTGAGTATCACCAGGCCGAACACGGCGCGTTTGGATATCTTCTCTCCGAGTATCAGGAACGCAAAGATGATCGTAACGACGATGCTCAGTTTGTCTATCGGGACAACAATGCTTGCGGGGCCGTTCTGCAGCGCATTGTAGAAGCACAGCCACGAAAGCCCCGTTGCGACGCCGGAAAGGATGATGAAATTCCAATTTCTCTTTTCAATCTTCCTGACATCTGTATGTTTCTTCTGGGCGAATACTATGATCCAAGCCATCAGAAGGACCACGATGGTCCTTATCGCGGTCCCGAGGTTGGATTCAACCCCTTCTATCCCGATCTTTCCGAGTATCGAGGTAAGAGCAGCGAAGAATGCAGACAGGCACGCAAAAATGATCCAGGACCTTCGGTCCTCCGCCGGTTCGGCATCTGCCGCCGTCCTTTGTATCATAAAGAATGTTCCGACGATCATCAGGGCCATTCCCGCCAATGTCCATACGGAGATGCTTTCTCCCAAGAAAGTGAATGCGAGCACCATGGCGAGGACGGTGCTGCTCTTATCGATGGGGGATACCTTGCTGACCTCTCCTATCTGCACCGCACGGAAATAACAGAGCCAGGATGCGCCAGTTGCCAATCCGGACAGTATCAGGAAGGTCATGGTGTATGAGCTGATGCCGGAGATCGTACCCTGAGAACCGACAATGAAAACAACCATCCATGCGAATCCGAGGACCACTATCGTCCTCAAAGCGGTGGCCAGATTGGAATCCACTCCTTTGAGGCCGATCTTCGCCAGCACTGCGGTCAACCCGGCGAATACGGCGGAGGCGAATGCAAAGATTACCCAATACTCCATGGTCAGATTCCAGCTGTCGGCTGTGTATGCTATCGACGGATAGATTTAAAGATGCCACTGTCTTGTCTATAAAGAGGTCTTTTTATGAGCACTAAAAGTATGAATTCTGCGGTAGAGGACGTGAAGGTGTTTCTCCAGGGGGCGGAGATAAAACGCCGGATGATCCTTGATGCGGCGGAGGGAAAGAACGTTGCGGTGTTCGAAGGTCTGCCGCACGACATAAGGCCGGAAAGCGTAAACGCGTCTGTTGAGAAAGGAGGCACGCTGATATCTGCGGATTTCGAGGCAGACAGTTTTAGGGAACCATTCATAAGCAAAGAGATCAAGGAACTCGAAGAGAAGCTTGAAAAGATCAAAGATGAGATAAGAACGGAAAAGAACAAACTTGCCCTGTACAGATCCGAGGAAGAATTCCTTGACAGCAACAGGAAGATAGGCGGGAAAGAAGGACTCACCGTAAAGGACCTGAAGGACCTGGAGAAGTACCACAACGGCAGGAAGGAAGAGATAAGCTCATTCAGGACGGAGACGGAAAAGAAACTGGAGGGTCTTGAAAAAGAGAAGGAAAGGATGCTCAAAGAGATGGGCGCCTTCCCTACGAATGTCGTGAGATATGCAGGCAAGATAAATGTGGAGTTCTTTTCTGAGAGCAAAGGGAAAGCGGAGATCACTGTATCATATTATGTGAACAATGCGTGGTGGAGGCCGTTCCATGAGATAAGGATCAAAGAGATCGGCGCACCGGTGGCTCTGAGCATGAAAGGCAGGATCTTACAGAACACCGGAGAGGATTGGAAAAATGTGAACGTGAGGCTTTCAACGGGGAATCCCATGCTAGGGAACGAGCAGCCGACGTTGTATCCGTGGTACATCGATCTTTTTGTTCCACAAAGAGCCAGAGCGGCAAAAAATGTACAGTACGATCAAGTGGAAGCGATGCCCTGCGTATGTGAGGAATATGACTCCAATGCGATGGTGGCGCGCATGGCATCTCCGGCGCAGATGATGGCGGAGACAACGGAATCGCACACAGCAACAGAGTTCGCGCTCCCGGCGCCGCTGAACATCCCGTCGTCCAACAAGCCGATCAAGGTGGAGATACTGAAACACGTTCTGGAAGCGGAACTCTATTACTACTGCGTAAGCAAGCTGGATACGGATGCTTTCCTTATAGCGGAGATAAAAGGGTGGGAATCTCTCAATCTTCTTGCGGGCGAGGTCAGCATATTCCAGGGCAATGAGTATGTAGGAAAGACCCATCTTGACCCAGCCAAAGCGGAAGAGAGTATGGAGATCTCTCTCGGAAGGGACAGAGCGATCATTGTCACGAGAGAGAAAGGCAATAACATGACCACCAAAGGAATGATCGGCAAGAACAAGAAGGTTCTGAGAGAGTGGGTCATCACAGTAAAGAATACAAGGAACAAGAACGTGAAAATGAAACTCATCGATCAGATACCGGTCTCTACAAACAGCGACCTGACGGTCGAGACCACAGAGGCATCCGGCGCAGATATCAACAAGGAAACAGGCATCCTCACATGGTCGTTGGACATACCCAGCGGCGGGTCTGTCAAAAAGGTCCTGAGGTACGAGGTCGCATATCCTAAGAACGGCACTGTGTATCTTGAGTGAGAAAACAGCGGCCGGCAGGCCGCATCTTCCCATTAAAAATAACACGAGGCGAATTCTCAATGCAGAGGATGATGGCACTGAAGATCAGGGAAGCGGTCAGAGAGGATCTGGAACAGCTGCTTGAATTGTACACGCAGCTGAATGAAAACGATATGCCCGCATTCGACAGAAGGCTGGAAGAAGTATGGGAAAAGATACTGTCGGATGCAGATCACCATATCATCGTGGGATCGGTCGATGACAGGATCGTATCGTCATGCGTCATCGCCGTCATTCCCAACTTAACGCACGGCCAACGTCCTTACGCGCTCGTTGAGAACGTGATCACATGCGGAGCTCACAGGGGGAAGGGCTACGCCACACAGCTGCTGGACTTTGCGAGGCAGATCGCCGTGAAAGAAAATTGTTACAAGATAATGCTTTTGACCGGTTCGAAGGAAGAGAGCACTCTGGATTTTTACCGGAAAGCGGGGTACAACTCGAACGATAAGACCGCGTTCATCCAGTGGCTTTGAGGATATCGTTTGATGCCATGTCATTCAAACAATGCCGAAGCAGCCGCTGGCTTTGCACTCAAAGTTCCGTTTTGGTAATGTATCGATGCAGTTTTAATCTAAAGGAATAAATAGAAAGTTCCTTTCCGTTATTCTGCTGGGGAATGAAGTTCTCCCCGTGCCGTAAGGCCGAACCGCCGTCAGCTGATGACTTCTGCGAATAAAAATTCACAGAGATCATCATGATTTTTGTGTACAGAGAGGTAAGAGATATGTACATGCTGTTAGTCGGCATCGGCGGCTTCATAGGATCGGTAGGGCGGTATTGTCTGACAATACTGATGAACAAGACAGCGCCGTCATTCCCCTTTGGCACGTTGCTGTCAAACGTGATCGCAGGCTTCTTAATAGGATTCATAATAGGTGCGGAAGGTCAAACCGTCGCACTGCCGGAAAAGACAAAGACGTTCCTGACCGTTGGTCTGCTGGGCGGATTGAGTACTTTTTCCGCATTCAGTCTGGAAACCGTTACCATGTTTGAGAACGGTAAGTATGTGGCAGCGTGTGCGAACATTCTGCTCAATGTCGGTCTTTCGCTGATCTCCGCGGTCATCGGGATGTCGGTGGCAAGAATGATCTTCAAATAAGGCAGCGGTCACAGGTTTGCATCTAAAATCCTGCTTTCACCCAAAGACAGGAAAACCGGATCTGCAGGTGCAAGGAAGAGCCGCCGTCCAAGCTGGGTGCGTGCTGACGGAATGGATGCGTTCGCCCCGGATAGTGAAAAAAAAGGGCATGACACGGACGGT
>JAIRQG010000048.1 GCA_031256615.1 Candidatus Methanoplasma sp.
ATAATTGGCATAATGTGCCATGGCAGAAATAAAAGAGATTCCCCACGAGGAGATCAGGAGGCAGTATCGCCCAAGGGTTGTTGATTCTAGGATATCTCAGCTTCTTCGCATTTCCGGAGGCATTAAGATAACCGGATGCAAGTGGTGTGGCAAGTCATGGACCGGTGTAGTCCACTCTAGATCATCTGCATTCATCGGGACGGAAAGCAATCGCAAGGTGGCGGAAATGGATCCGGAGCTTGTTCTAAGGGGGGAAGAACCGCGCCTGATCGATGAATGGCAGGACGTACCGAATCTATGGGACGTTGCCCGCATGAACATGGACTTCAGCGCCAGAAAGGGGATGTACATCTTCACTGGGTCTTCTGTCCCGAGAGGGAAGTCCACATCTCACACAGGAACGGGAAGGTTCGCCACCGTGACGATGCGCCCGATGTCGCTCTTCGAATCCGGCGACAGCAATGGATCAGTATCTTTGTCTGGTCTTTTCGACGGAACGGCAGTTGTATCATCACCGTCGAAAATGAGCTATGAAACTGCCGTAAAGTTCATATGCAGAGGAGGCTGGCCGGGGAGTCTGAGCATGGACTATAACGATGCACTCATCATACCGCAGCTTTATTCCGAATCCCTTATTGGCTCCGACCTCTTGAAACTCGATGATGTAAAGAGAGACCCCGGTATTATGGAGGGACTTCTTCACTCACTTGCCAGAAACAATGCTACCGCTGCCAAAGTGCCTGTTCTGGCCGCGGACATGGCAAAAGGGGACTGCGCAGTGTCGGAACAAACGGTCAGAGACTACATGGAAGCTTTGAAAAGAGTCTTTGTCATCGAAGAGCAGCTCCCGTGGGTTCCGTCTCTGCGTTCAAGAAAACGTATGCGCACATCGCCGAAAAGACACTTCACAGACCCTTCTCTGGCGGTCGCCTGTATGGGAGCGGGGCCTGCGATGATACAGAACGATCCCAATACTGCCGGATTTCTCTTTGAATCTCTTTGTTATAGGGATTTGTCCGTCTATTCATCCGTTTTCGGTGGCCGCATAAAGCACTACCTCGATGACAGCGGCCTTGAGGTCGATTCGATAGTGGAATACGGGGATGGCAGATGGGGCGCTGTCGAGGTCAAGATGGGTTACAATGAAGCTGATAAGGCTGCTGCGAACCTTCTGCGTCTGAAGAACAAGCTGGCCGATGAGACGGTTAATCCGTCTTTCCTGATGGTACTGTGCGCAACCGGAGGCGCTGCATATATGAGGAAGGACGGTGTGGCCGTGGTTCCAGTGGACTGCCTCGGCCCATGAGTTTGTGTCAACCGGAGAATGGCCGCACATTTGCACAAATGTTTTATCCGTATCCCAATATCATGAGACATGAAGGTCATTGCCCTGAACGGCAGCCCGAGACTTATCGGCAACACAAGCAACATCCTCCATGATGTATCCGATGAACTGGAGAAAGAGGGGATAGAGACCGAACACATACAGTTGTATTCTTCAAGGTTCACGCTGTGCAATGACTGCAGATCATGTGAGATAAGAGGGGACGGAAGATGCATCCTCGAAGATGACGACCTCAATGATATTGTGGACACGATGAGGGCGGCAGACGGAGTGATCTTGGCATCGCCCTGTTATTACGGGGCCTGTTCCGCTCAGATGAAGATATTCCTTGAGAGGGCCGGAATGGTCCTGGAGAAAGGGGACAAAGGACTGAGGAGGAAGATCGGAGGGGCGATCGTCGTGAACGCCCATGATGGAGGCTCAATGGTCTATTCTCAGCTTGTTCATTGGATGCTCAGAAATCAAATGATAGTATGCGGAGGCATTCCGGCACCGGTGGTGGCGGCTTTGAACTCCCCACAGTATCAAAAAGACAAAGAAGGTATGAAAGGGGTTATCAGCCTGGCAAAGGAGATGGCCTGGGCCATCTCCAAGTTCAACGGCCTTTGATCAGAAGAAATAGAATCCGCAGCCCTCGCTGACGGAGATCTCCGCTACGGCTTTCGTGCGTTCCAAAGGCCCGCTGTAGCGTCTGACCATCATTTTGCCTTCCTCGGGAAGCGCTTTTGTCAGCATCTCTATTTCTTTCAGAAGGATCCCGGCATCATCCGGGGTGTACGTCCTGCCGCTCTTTGCGCCTTCCGGCACGGAAGCTAATATCTTGCAGCCGCGCTTCTCCGCAATGCTCGGAAGAAGGCTGTCGTTGGGTCCGAACGATCCTATGCATCCTCTTCCTTTGTCCCAGGACAGTTTACACTTCTGGCACATCTCGTTCATCTCGTCAAATGAGAGCATGTCCCACCCGGTAAGGCGGTTCTCTTTCTTGGATGCCTTCAGGACCTTCTCCTTATCGGCACCGTTCACTTTTTCCATATCGACCCAGCCTGTGCTGGTCCTTACCGCTTTCGGTTTAAGGAGTTTGATATCCTCCTCATTCTTCAGTTTGTCCATGTAGATTGCGTCCGTCTCGGCGTTGATCCTGTTCCTCTTGAGGAAAGCATCCCAGTCGCCTACCAGCGATCCTGCATCCTCCAGAGACACGACGTCATCATATCCGGCAAGGTCCTCCATCCCGGAGATGTCGTCGACACGCACCCTTATTACGTTCATCCTCAGGTCCCTGCAAAGGGCGCTCTTGGCATCTATTTCGCGTATTCCAATACTTATTCCCATTACGCAACCTCTCCTCTTCGGTTGATTGAGTACGCAACAGCCTTACACATTTAATACGTTCCATCAACGCCCCGTCCTCTCTGCGGGCAGAATCTCCCTCTTTCAAGCAAAAGTATGAAAACCGCTAAAAGATATTAGAGAAGCGAATGGCAGACATCAGAATTAGAAAGAGAAAGAGGATGAGAGGCAAAGACATCAAAGCGCTGTCATCCGAATTGGAAGAAATGCTCGGAGTTCCAGTGTTCAATGAGAATGATACAGTGGACATTGCAGAGAGTACCGATTTTGGTTTGTTGTTTGTTGACAATGACATCATCGGGCTGATCGTTGAAGGAAAACCCTTCCTGACAGTGAGGGGAGTGATCAAATACAGACCTGCAAAAAGATACGTGACGGTCGACATGGGCGCGGTCCCCTTCATAACGAACGGAGCCGACTGCATGGGCCCGGGCATCGTCGAAGCAGACCCCTCCATATCCGCCGGAGATCTGGTTTGGATAAGGGATGTGAAGAACAAGGTGCCGATCGCCGTAGGAATGTCTGAAAGAAGCGGAGAGGAACTTATCAAAAAGGATCCCGGGAAGGCGATAAGGAACATTCACAACGTAGGGGACAAGCTTTGGAAGACCGGAGAGTAAGGCAGTGTTCGGCAGAAAGAAAAAAGAAGGAAAAAAGAAAACATTCATCGATCTGGATGGATACAATGCGCCAATGTATGCGCCGTCCGACGCAAAGATAGTGGTGGTGGAGGTCACATCTCACCGCGACCTCAAGGCATTGACGGACCTGGCATACCGCGGCAACATACTGATCCTGGACTTCTCAATGTTTGAAGAAGGGGATTCTTTCAAAAAAGAGATCGCAAAACGCCTTCTGGAGGTAGCGAGGGACATCAGCGGGGCCTTTACGGAGGTCTCGGACATACTGATGGTGCTGAGCCCGAGCGGCCTGAGCATAGACAAACGAAGAATAGTCCACAGGGAGAAATGAGCATGTCCGAAGGGTACAAAGTGATACATGACCCAATTCACGGCAGTATCATGGCGGAGGAACCCTTTTTGACGATACTCGACAGGCATGAGATGCAGCGCCTCAGGGGAGTGAAGCAGCTGGGCCTTGGCAATATGGTCTTCCCCGGAGCGAACCACACAAGGTTTGAGCACTCTCTCGGAACATATCATCTGGCAGGCAGGATGGCAGCCTCGATAGGCCTGTCCGAAGAAGATTCCTCCGCGGTAAGGATGGCGGGGCTTCTGCATGACATCTGCCACACTCCGTTCTCCCATACGATAGAGGAGATAGTCGGGCACGCAACCGGAATGGATCATATGGAAGCGGCCGAAAAGCTCATCACCGGAAAGATAAGGACGTATCTCGAAAGGGATGACGATCTGTTCGGAGGGATCCCCCCGATATCCGAGGTCCTTGAAGAGAACGGGATATCCTCGGAGAAAGTATGTGGCCTCATCATGTACCCGGAATCCACAGGCGAGAGTCTGGACACTTTCAGCGGCGGAAAGAGGGCGGAGCATTTCTCGGCAAGAGATTTCATACATCAGATAATACACGGACCGGTCGATGCGGATCAGATGGACTACCTCGTCAGGGACGCATACTACACAGGCGTGACCCACGGGAAAGTGGATATCGAGAGGCTGATAGGGACAATGAGGATCAACAATGACAGGATCGTGATAGAAAAAGGCGGGAGATCGGCCGCCGAAGGCCTGATGGTGGCAAGATCCCTGATGTACTCATCCGTTTACTTCCACAGGACCGTCAGAATAGTAAAGATGATGCTGCTGAAATCCGTTGAGGCCTCATCGATCGATGTGAAGGAGATACACCTCTGGAACGATGCGGGGCTGATGGAACATCTCATCGAGGGCGGAGGGAAGGCTTCTGAGATAGCCAGGTCTGTTCAGAACAGACTGCTTTACAAGAAGGTCATGACCGTGTTCAGCGAAGACACGTCCGAAGACCTGCTGTCGCGCCTTTCGGAATTCACGTCGTACCAGAAAAGGAAACAATTGGAAAAAGAGATAGCTGACCGCGCAGGGGTTGATATCTCCGATGTTGCGGTCGAGATCCCTCCGAGGTCGATACTGTTTTCGAATATGAACATCGGGAAGACCGACGTTTCGATACTCGATCCGGAAGGAAAGGTCAAGTCCCTGACAAGACTGTCGCCAATCGCCAAAGCGCTGCAGTCGAGGGACACCTTCGGCTGGTCTCTGCTGATAGCGTCCCCGGAAGAGCACAAGGAAGCTGTTCTTAAAGCTTCGAAGAAGGCCCTCAGCCTTTGACAACTCCTATCGGAGTGAGCTTTGCCACTTTTTCGGTCAGCCCCGCATTGCAGACCACTTTGATGACCTCATCAACATCCTTGTATGCGGCGGGGGCTTCTTCAAGCAGCCCCTCGTCAGATCCGCTCCTGAGGTAGATGTTGCTGTTTTTCATCTCATTCTTCACATCGGACGCCTTGAGTTTGTTGAGGGCGGCAGTTCTGGACATCCTGCGCCCCGCGCCGTGGCATGTCGACCCGAATGTCTCTTCCATTGCACCCTTTTTCCCCACCAGGACGTACGTTCCCACTTTCATGTCGCCCGGGATGATCACAGGCTGCCCAACATCTCTGTACATCTGGGTAATCTCTCTGCGTCCAGCGGCGAAGGCGCGGGTCGATCCCTTTCTGTGAACAAGCACATCCTCCGCATGCCTGTCCACGTCGTGGCGTTCCTTCTTCGCGATGTTGTGCGCAACATCGTATACAACATCCATCCCCATGCTCTCCGCGGTGCCTCCCAGGATATTCTCGAAGGATTCCCTCACCCAGTGCGTGATCATCTGTCTGTTTGCCCATGCATAGTTGGCGCCGCAGCACATCGCTTTGTAATAATCGTCGCCCAATTTCGAGTTGAGAGGGGCGCAGGCAAGCTGCCTGTCCGGAAGCTGTACCTTGTTCTCTCTGATGTATCTCTCCATTTCCTGAAGGTATTCCGTTGCGATCTGATGGCCGCATCCTCTCGAGCCGCAGTGCACCGTGACCGTGACCGCTCCTTCTTTCAGACCGAATTTTTTGGCCACATCTTTGTCAAAAACATCATCCACAACATCCAGCTCAAGAAAATGGTTGCCGGACCCCAGGGAACCAAGCTGCGGTATCCCTCTCTTGCGGGCTTTATCACTTACTGTCGCCGGGTCTGCATCCAGCATCCGTCCTCCTTCTTCGGTGGCTTCTATATCGCGTTCCCAGCCGTAGCCGTTCTCCACCGCCCATTTTGAACCGTTTGTAAGAATTTCGTCCAATTCTTTGTTGCCGATCTTTGTAAGCCCCTTTGATCCGAGCCCGGAAGGCACATTCTTATACAATTCGTCGACCAAGGCGCCGACCTTCCCTTCAATGTCGTCTACAGTGAGGTCCGTTTTTATCAGGCGGACTCCGCAGTTGATGTCGAAACCTATACCCCCCGGAGATATCGATCCGCTGTCCGCATCTACAGCCGCGACCCCTCCGATCGGGAACCCATAACCCCAGTGAATGTCAGGCATGGCCATTGAACTTCCGACGATCCCGGGGAGGCAGGCCACATTCGCTGCCTGCTGCGGCGCATTATCGGCCCTTATATGGCTGATCATGTTCTCGCTGGCATATATTATCGCATTCGTCCTCATGCCAGGGACTTCTTCCTTCGGTATCTCCCATCGATTGTCATCGATCTTTCTCAGCTTTCCATTCCATGCCATATGATCGTTACCATATCGGCGCATAAAAGTTAAAGGTAGGGGCCGGGACCGAGATTTGAACACGAGTCAAGGGATCCACAGTCCCCTAGGATAACCAAGCTACCCCATCCCGGCCATGTGGTAGGTTGCGATTACATCTGCTCCTTAATAAAACTTTTCGATGAACGTTTCAAAACAACAACGGTTCTGACAAAAAAGACTGCACGTTGTTCCGAAACAAACTGGTCAAGATCAGCTCACGTCGGCCGGCTAATCTATTTTCCGACAGCATGCTGCAAGACGTTCGAAGTGAGAATGCAGACCCCAAACAATGGAAACAGATAAGTCAGATAATATGATAAAAGGTCCAATGTCAAATACACCGGAAGATGTTCCATGCGGCGGTTCCGTCATCTATCTGGCGGGAGGATGTTTCTGGGGCGTTGAGAAGGTATTCTCTGCGATACGCGGGGTGACCGACACGGAATGCGGCTATGCCAACGGATACGATCTCATAATCCCGGATTACATGACAGTGTGTTCCGGTAAATTTGGATACTGCGAAGCGGTCAGAGTACGCTATGACCCCAGCATTGTGAGCTTAGAACGCCTTCTTGATGTTTTCTTTATGGTGATAGATCCGACATTGCTGAACCGTCAGGGGAACGACAGAGGCATACAGTACAGGACAGGCATCTATTGGGAAGATGAGCTCACGGGGGCAGCCGCCGCCGACTATGTAGATAAGGAAAAAAAGAGGCACGGCGAGTTCTATACTGAAACCGGCCGGCTCAAGAACTTCGTCCCTGCGGAAGATTACCATCAGGACTATCTGGATAAGAACCCGGGCGGTTATTGCCATATCTCTTCCGATGAGATCGAAAGGATCCGCAGGATGTTCTCCGGCAACTGATATCGGAAAGGATGGATCTCATAACTCTCAGATCTGTGCAGAAGGTGCTTGAGATATACGTATCGCCTCAAACACAGAGCATAGCCGTATTTTCATTGGCGTTCTTCTTCATCGTCGAGGATCCGAGCCTGAGCATAGGCACAGTCAATAAGTGGACGCCGCTGATGGGAGGCTTGTTCGCTGCAGTACTGATCCCGATCGTGCTGAGCTTTAGGGGCAGCAGGGACCGAGATAGGACACTGCCAAAACCGACGACAAACCGCTTAAAAATCATTTTACCATAACGGCTCCCCTGCCGCCGCGGCGGGGCGGGGGCCGTTCCTCCAAAAAGATTTTTTGTGAACTCTCGGACAATCTGACCGCATCATATCAGCAAGCATCTGAGACTGTCTGGTTTCGAGCATAAGTGTTATTATGGAATGATTCAATCGGTATTTCATGGCTAAGAGAAATCTGATTTCAGTACTGGATATGAAGGACGAATGGCAGGACCTTGTCGATCTGGCCATTAAGCTCAAAAAGGAACGCGGCAACCACGGCGCGCCGCTTGCGGGAAAGACGCTCATAATGATATTTGAGAAACCCAGCACCAGGACGAGGATATCATTCGATGTTGCGATGACCGAGCTCGGAGGCCATGCGCTGTACATCGATGCCTCGAATATGCACATGGGGCACGGGGAAACGGTCGAGGACACGGCAAAGGTCATGAGCAGATTCGCTCACGGCATAATGTACCGTGCCTATGACTACAAAGTGATGGATAAGATCGGAGACACCGCCACCATACCCGTCATAAGCGGGTTGGACAATTTGGAACATCCCTGCCAGGCCCTTGCTGACATGGTCACTATCAAAGAGAAGAAAGGGACGTTCCGCGGCAGGAAATTTGTATATCTTGGAGACGGGAACAACGTATGCAACTCTCTCCTCTATTCATGTGCGATAATGGGACTGGATATGGTGGCATGCTGTCCGGCGACAAGAATGCCGAATGCAGAGATAATGCTGGGTGCAGCGCGCATCGCGGATGCTAACGGAAGCAAGATCACAGCATCGCATGATCCTATTGAAGCCTGCAAAGACGCAGATATCCTCTACACGGACACATGGGTCTCGATGGGAGACAGCACACCGCAGGAAAAGGCGATCAAGATGTTCAGCATATATCAGATCAATTCCGAACTGCTCGCGTTGGCCAAAGACGACTGCATCGTCATGCACTGTCTGCCCGCCCACAGAGGCAATGAGATAACGGCAGAGGTAATGGATGGGCCGCAGAGCGTTGTATTCGACCAGGCGGAGAACCGCCTGCACGCTCAGAAGGCCGCGCTCTACTCCCTGCTCAGATGATCTGAGAGGAAACAAGGTCTTCCACGATATCCAGGAACTCCTCTTCCTTTCCGGTCGGTATGGTGGCTCCGGCGGCGACCTTATGGCCCCCTCCGTAGCCGCCTACTATTTCGGATGCCGTTTTCATTATGAATGAAAGATCCAGGCCTCTGTCTGTGAGGGCCCTGCTGGCCCTCGCAGATACTTTCACTCCGTCATCCGCCTCCGCGAACGCGAAGATGGGAAGCACCTTATTCACGTCTCCGGAATTGAGCAGCATCCCGGCGACAATTCCGACGACCGTCTCCTTGATCTCGGGACCGGCATCGAAGTACTGTACGAACCTGCGCTCTCTGAGGAGGCGGTTCTCCTTTATGTAGCTGATAGCGGAAGAGATATGCTTCCTGTGATCCGAACGGTTCCGTTCTGCGTCTTCCAGCGCCGTCATGTCGCCCATGCATATCCTCAGGCCGGTCTCCGCATCATCGTATCTTCCGCAGGAGTTCAGTACGGTCGCGAACTCTTTCACATCTTTCAGCCCGGTGCATGAATCATATCTGGTTATTGTGTAGATCTCTCCGAACAGTCTTTTTTTCTGGTCATCATCGACAAGCGAAAGCAGGCGGCAGGAGACAGACCTTCTCTCATCAGCGGTCAGATCCCTCCAGGTCCTTAGTTCGCCGCCTTTTCTCAAGGGTATGCCGAGGCCGGAGAAGAGCGCATTGCATCCGGGGCCGTTGTCGCTTACTCCCGGGATAGGCGGATCGTTGCCGTACTGAAGGAATTGTATAAGCGGCCGATAGTCTCGCCCGAAGTACCGTATATCCTCATCCACGGCCAGATCCCCGGTCGATACGGCCTCCTGCAGGATCATCCGGTTGAAGCCTATCAGTCTGGACTCTCTGTTGTCCTGAAGGTCGCCGACTGCGCCTACAACGGCAAGATATGCAAGGTCCTTGTTCTCAGGATCCACAGTCTTGGAGAGGAGATATGTCATTCCCGCGCCGCTTACATCATATGATCCGGACATTCCGTATTCATGAGGGTTCAGGTGGTGTATGCGGTCAAAATCGTCAATGGATGTCTGCCCGCCCTTCCATTTCGGATCGGGGACATGGTGGTCTGTAATGACGATCCCGGGTCTTTTGAACTCGGACAGATAGGCACTGCCGAGATCGCATATCCACACTGTGTTCTCGGCCGATCCGTTGATCATGTCGACCGTATCTTCCGAGATCTTCTTCTCGAACACTATCCTGTATCTTTTTCCAAGCCTGCTGAGGGTGGCGGAAGCGATCCCGCCGGATGCGATGCCGTCTGCGTCGATGTGTGTGATCACCAGAACGTCTTCCGCAGACCTGACGGCGCAGGCGGCCTTCTCAAGATCCGCTGTGAGTCTTCTGTGAATAGCGGCGTCTGCATCCATGTTATCCCCGTCTCATCCGCATGACCGAACAAAAAGAAATACTATTGCATGGGACCGGATTAATACCAGCAAGGACATTATGGAAGCATGCGGTCCTATGAGATACTTCCCGGTGTAAAGGTGACCAACGACCGGTGCCTGATACTCGACGACGGACCCACAGCAGTCCTGGGAGATCTCCATCTGGGTTACGAGAGCGCCCTTGAAGAAGAGGGAATGTACATCCCGAGAATGAACACAGAATCCATAAGGGATGCGCTGAACAATGTTCTTTTGGAGTATGAGCCGAAGAGGATCGTTCTTCTCGGAGATATCAAGCATGATTTCAAAAGGTCCAAGCGTGATGCGAAGGCAGAGGTAAAGAAGATAGCGGAACTTCTGATGGAAGCCACCGATGTGATAGTGGTGAAGGGCAACCACGACAATTTCCTGCAGAACATACTCTCGGAGATCGGACTGATGGCCGTCAACTATGTTGACATAGGAGGATTCAGGATGGAGCACGGGCATGCGGACTCCAAGGTAAGGCCGGTGATCATCGGGCATGAGCACCCGTCGGTCAGGATACCGGGCGCGATGAGCGGAGGCATGAAGATACACTGTTTCGTCCACCAGAGAAAGGACGGGGTGATAGTGCTCCCTCCTTTCAGCCCATTCTCCGCCGGCAACGACCTGATGCCTGACGGAAAATGCATCATGGCGCCGGCGCTCAGCAGCTCTGATTATCCCGATGCGGACATCTATGGGGTGTCGGAAGTCGGGGTGATGAGACTGGGAAAATTGAAGGATGTCATCGACATAAACATTTAACACACCTCCAATATTTCATGTTCAAAAGGCTATACTACCTAGTTAAATAACAGTATTCTTATTAAGGAATTCAAGGAGATATTTCATATGTCAATGACTCCAAGAGAAAGAGTAATCTCAGCAATGAAACTGGAAGAGCTCGACAGGCCCCCTGTGGCAGTGTTCACCCAGGCCGCGACCCTATCCCAGATGGACAAAGCCGGAGCTGCATGGCCAGACGCCCACAAAAGCGCAGAACTTATGGCAAAACTCGGAACCGCACAGGCAGACCAATTTGGATTTGAATGCGTAAGAGCACCGTTCTGTCTCACCGCAGAGGCGGAGAGGCTCGGATGCAAAGTTCAGGTGGAGAAGAAGGATGCAGCGCCGATGATAAAGGTGCACCCCTTCAAATTCGACCCGATGTCGGGAGAATACGACGATCCCTCATCGCTCATATCCCCGGAAGAATTCCTGAAAGGCGGAAGGGTGGCCGAGGCGATAAAAGCGATGGCACTCATGAAGAAATCCCACGGCGCGAACTACGCGCTGGTCGCAGGCAACACCGGACCATTCACCCTTGCAGGGCACATGGTAAGCACAGAGAACCTCGTCTTCGGCATGATGATGGCCCCTGAGGAGGTAACGAGGTGGACAGCCGCAATGAACCCCGTCGTGAAAGCATACACGCAGGCATTGGCCGATGCGGGCGCAGACGCGATCCAGATGTCAGAGCCCTCGGCATCCACCGACATGCTCGCACCGGACATGTTCGAGTCGGCATCCGGTATGTACATCAGAAAGAGCCTTGCCACCGTGAAAGGCGCATTCTCCGTTCTCCACATCTGCGGAGACACATACCCCATACTTGACGGGATGATCTCAACCGGCGTAACCGGACTTTCCATTGAGGAGAAGGTCGATCCGTTCAAAGCGACGGAGAAAGTGAAGAAGAGAGCGGCGCTCGTAGGTAACGTCGGGTCTGTCAGGCCTCTTCTCCAGGGAACGCCCGCAGAGGTCAAGGAAGCGGCAATAAACACCGCAAAAGCAGGATTCAGCGTTGTATCGTCCGGCTGCGGAATCGCGACGGGAACACCCAATGCGAACATGCAGGCGCTCGTTGACGCAGTAAAGGCATTCAAACGCTGAGTTTGACTGCCAAACTTCTTCCAAACCTTTTTTGATCCTTCTTTCAGCGGATCATTTTCCATAATGTTTTATCACACGCATGCCAATATCCATCCATGACCGATATGCTGAGGACAAATGCAGGATACGCTGCGAAAATGAAAACGATACTCAAACTCAGATCGGAGCCGGTTGCGGTAAAACTGATACGCGAAGGAGAGGAGTATCCGAAAGGACCGAAAGAGCCTGACTCTCAGCTCAGCCACTGCCAGGCGGTCTTCCGTGCAAGGGAAGGAGAATGCTTCAACATACCCTTCGAGATGACGAACTGCCACGTGGGGGCGGCTGTGTTCGGGATGACAAAGACCCCCGAGAAAGTGGCGTCCGGAGAATTTCATGCAGGAATAGGCATACACGATTCGGTAGCCGCGGCGGAGAGGATGATAAGCACGAGGCTTCTGATCCCGTACAAAACTGTCGGAGAGACCGTGTGCCCGCTGAAGGATGCCGACTTCATACCGGATGCCGTCATCGTCATCGATATCCCCGAAAGAGTGTATTGGATAATCTCGATGTCCACGGCGGAGAAGGGAGGCCGCGCGGAGATCAGCACCGCTCCGTTCCAGTGTGCCTGCGAGGATATAACGGCCGTTCCGATCCTGACAGGGTCCCCCAATATATCGCTGGGGTGCTTCGGATGCAGGAAAAAGACCGATATGCGCGCCGATGAGCTTGCGTGCGGCATACCCTACAAGCTGATCCCGGAATACGTCTCAAGGCTGGAAAGATACTCCGAAGGCCCTATCCAGAAGGCAAAAAGAGACTGAAACTTCTTGGTGTTATCTTTTTTTATACATTTGCTGTTCCGATATGTCGATTCTGGCCATAAAGTATTACTGCGGATAATTTATAAATACTATCAGGAAAAGGAAGCATCCGTCCCGACGTTTTTCGGCCCCGGCGAAAATTCAATAAATATAAAATTTTATACCATAAAGAGGGTTTTCTCGTATGGTTTTATATTAGATAACACGTTACTTGTCATTGCAAGGGGTATGCGGAAAAACACCGTTTTTTTCGCGAAGTTTATTAAAATAGGAGGTATAAAATGCCAAAATACAAGGACGTAGTTGACCTGTATGACGACAACGGTAAACGTATTGCCAAAGACGTGCCGTTGGAAGCCATCAGTCCATTGCGCAACAACGCGATCAAAAAGATTGCATCTCTTACCAAGAGAACCGTTGCGGTCAGCCTTGCCGGAATAGAGAAATCTCTGAAATCCGGTAGCGTGGCTGGCGCGATGATCAAAGGAAAAGAGATTGACATAGAGTTGGTCAAAAACGCAAAAAAGATCGCAAAATCTGTCGAAGAGAAGATCCAGGTAATGCCTAACGATGGCACATCCATTGCCATCAAAGCAGACGGGAAGAGCTTGGTCGTCATAGTGCCCGAGGCAAGGGCGGATGCCGGTGTGGAGTACACGACCGGATTCACGTCCGTTGCGGCAGCGGTCACCGAGGCTATCATTGATGAGTTCAAGGTCCCGATGCACAAAGCCAACATGGTCAAAGCGGCAGTCTGGGGAAGATACCCGCAGACGGTCGGTTTCGACGGTGCGAACGTGAAATCGATTCTCGACATCCCCCAGAACAACGAGGGAGCCGGTTTCGCACTCAGGAACATCATGGCCAACCACATCGTCGCGCTCGTCAACAAGAACGCGATGCAGGGCGTGGCGCTCTCGGCGATATTCGAGCAGTGCGGCGCTTACGAGATGGGCGACGCGATAGGGCGCTTTGAGAGAGGACACCTTCTCGACCTCGCCTACCAGGGACTCAACGCGAACAACATTCTGTATACCGTTGTCAAAAAGAACGGAAAGACAGGAACCGTCGGTTCCGTCGTAGAGACGCTTGTCGGAAGGGCGATCGATGACGGCGTCATACACGTAAAAGAGACGCTCCCATCGGGATACAAGATCTACACAACAAAAGACCTCCCGCTCTGGAACGCATACGCAGCGATCGGACAGGTAGCAGCCGTCATGGTGAACGTCGGTGCCGCAAGGGCAGCACAGGGTGTTCCCGGAACGGTTCTGTACTACAACGACCTGCTTGAGCACGAGACCGGACTGCCCGGTACGGACTACGGAAGATCCGCAGGTGTCGGTGTCGGTATGTCTTTCTTCTCACACTCCATCTATGGAGGAGGAGGACCCGGCCTGTTCCACGGAAACCACGTTGTTACGAGGCAATCCAAAGGAGTGCTGATCCCCGCGGTCACAGCAGCTAACTGTCTCGACGGCGGAACACAGACGTTCTCTCCCGAAGCAACCTCCGGACTCATCAAAGAAGTGTTCGGAGACATGATCGAATTCAACAAACCTATGCAGCTCGTAGGTGCTGAGGCGAAGAAGATCGCAAAGAAGATCTGAGGTCATTATGTTGAGTGAACCAACTGTAGATTATGCCGGAATACCGCTTCCAGAAGTAGAGGTTTTCTCCCATGTGCTGCTGAGTGCAGATTCAACCGAGAAGGTGCTGAATGCACTTGATCCGATCGAACGCATAAGGCAGATAAACATGACAGGCGAAAGCGTACCCAGTACCCTGAACAACGGGCCCGCGAAAGGGCTTCCCAACAACCACTCCGAGCGCAAGGTAATAAAGGTCGGCGGGCGGGATGTTGAGCTCAGATATTTGGTCGGGGCGTTCTACATCGAACTGGATGTCGAGAACGAAGAGATGCTGGACGAAGCGGTCGGAAAGATAAGGTCCGCATGCGAGACAACAATGCCGCGCGGATTCGATCTATCTGTAGGCAGATACTCAAAATACAGAAAGACACTCAGAGATTACAAATAAAGGTGAAAAATATGGCAGCATATAAAAGACAGTTCTACCCCGGAACCACGATCCCTGCTAAAAACAGAAAGAAAGTGATGGATCCTAAGGTAAAATTGAAGAAACTTCGCGATGTCTCAATGGATGATGTAGTAAGAATCATGGGACACCGCAACCCTGGAGAGGACTACAAATCCATCCACCCCCCGATCCAGGAAGGCAAAGAGCCCGACTGTCCGATAAGGAAACTTGTCGAGCCGATCGAGGGAGCGAAAAAAGGAGACAGGATCAGGTACATACAGTTCACTGACTCAGTCTACTTCGCGCCGATATCCCCATACCAGAGGGCATGGATGTATCTTTCGAGATACAGAGGCATCGACACCGGAACACTGTCCGGAAGACAGATCATCGAAATAAGGGAGAGGGACCTTGAGAAACTCGCCAAAGAGATGGTCGACAACGAGACCTTTGACCCCGCACTTACGGGTATCAGAGGAGCGACCGTGCACGGACACGCATGCCGTCTCGACGAGAACGGCCTGATGTTCGACGCATGGCAGAGATACGTTTGGGACAAGAACAAGAAAGAAGTCGTGTACGTCAAAGACCAGGTCGCCGTTCCCCTTGACAGGAAGATATCCGTCGGGAAACCGGCATCGATGGCCGACCTCAAGAAGAGGACGACGATCTTCAGGGCAGACGGCGTAGACATGAGGGAGGACAAAGAGGTCACAGCATACGGACTCAGGATCCACAAGCTCAGGACCCTTGGCGGTTACCAGCCCTTCAACGTAAAGGATGTGTAAACATGGCAGGCAAACAGAAAGAAAAGCTTTTCATGGACGCGGTCAAGAAAAAATTCAAAGAAGACCCGACCGACATGGAGACGAAATACTATTGCTACGGAGGATGGAAACAGTCCAAGAGCAAAGTGGAGTTCCAGAAATCAGCACAAGCCATCGCCAAAAAGCGTGGCTTCCCGATGATGAACGAGGACATCGGTGTCCCTCTCGGACAGAGAGCATGGATGCCTTACCAGCTGTCGCACACTGACATATACGTAGAGGCAGATGACCTCCACTGCGTCAACAACGCCGCTATCCAGCAGGCATGGGACGACATCAGAAGGACAGTACTGGTAGGACTTGACTCCCCTCACAGCACCATCGAGAAGAGGCTGGGAAAAGAGGTAACGCCTGAGACGATCAACAGCTACCTCGAGGCGGTCAACCACACGATGCCCGGAGGAGCGATCGTTCAGGAGCACATGGCAGAGGTCAACCCCGCACTGGTGTGGGACTCATACGTCAAAGTGTTCTCCGGCGATGATGAGCTTATAGATGAGATCGACAAGAGATTCATCATCGACATCAACAAGCTCTTCCCCAAGGCCCAGGCCGAGCAGCTGAAGAAAGCCATCGGAAAGACAGTGATGCAGGCAGTGCGCGTTCCGACCATTGTCGGAAGGCTCATGGACGGTGCGACCGTTTCGAGACACGCAGCAATGCAGATCTCAATGGCATTCATCTCCTCCTACAAACTCGCAGCAGGAGAGGCAGCCATCGCGGACTTCGCATACTCTGCAAAGCACCAGTCTATCAACATGGGTTCAATGATGCCCGCAAGGCGTGCAAGAGGACCGAACGAACCCGGCGGAATACCGTTCGGATTCTTCGCAGACATGCTTCAGTCGGACCGTGTCTACCCCGACGACCCGGCAAGAGCCGTTCTCGAGACAGTAGGTCTCGGAGCAGCGATCTTCGACCAGGTCTACCTCGGCGGATACATGTCCGGAGGTGTGGGATTCACACAGTACGCATCGGCAACATACACCGACAACATCCTTGAGGACTACGTTTACCACTCGGTCGACGTGATAAAGGACAAGTACGGCGGATTCTGCAAGCTCGACGCGTCAAAATACGACGAGCTCATAAAACTCGGCGACGACATCAACGCATATGCGCTGGAGATGTACGAGAGATACCCCGCCATCATGGAAACGCACTTCGGCGGATCCCAGAGGGCAACTGTCGCGGCAGCGACAACGGGTATCGCAGGATCAATGGCCACCGGTGTAGCGGACTGCGGTCTGAACATGTGGTACCTTTCGATGCTGCAGCACAAGGAGAGGACCGGAAGGCTCGGATTCTACGGATACGACCTGCAGGACCAGTGCGGTTCCGCGAACTCGTTCTCATACAGATCCGACGAAGGTCTGCCTGCTGAGCTCAGGGGTCCCAACTACCCCAACTACGCCATGAACGTCGGTCACCTGTCCGGATACTCCGGAATCGCAAAGGCGGCCCACGTCGCACGCGGAGACGCATTCACTGCCAACCCCTACATCCGTGTCGCATTCGCTGATCCAAGCCTGGTCTTTGACTTCGCCAACATCACGAAAGAGATCGGAAGAGGCGGGCTCAGAGAGTTCGTCCCGGCCGGCGAGAGAACCGCGGTCATCAAAGGCTGATGCCATGATGGTGGGGGACATACTCAAATACACCCCGACGTCAACGGTCGGAAAGGTAACGGACATAAGGGAAAGGGACGGAGTGGTCTGGGCAAAACTGGACTTTACAAACCTTTACTATGATTCCGCTTACCTGAAAGAAACGGACCCGTCGGAGTATAAGGAGGTGTCCTTCAAAGAGCGTGAGAAGGCCGTCACCGGGCGCGAAGGCACCGAGGCCGCACTCGAAAAACTCCGGAAGGAGGAAGAAGAGGTGGACATAAGGTACTTCACGCCGAGCGGCGGCGGTTAAAACCCTTTCCTTTATTTTCCAACCCCTCCCTCGGGAGGGGTCTGTTTTTATTTAATTAATTAAAGAATATCAAAGAAATATAGCAGAGGCACACTGCAAAAAACCGTGCGTTCCGATCCGCCGGATCCCCCGCCGAGAGGAGCCGCACTGAGATATGCAAGAGTTCCTCGGGGTCTTTTGACCCAGCGGCCTTCTCTGAGGGGGGGGGGGAGCATGGGGCCGAAGACCGCAGAGATGAAAAGGTCTCTCCTACTCATATTTTAGAGGATTGTGAATAATAGTGCATAAGATAATATAAGGGGGGGTACCTCTATATAGTTGCCAAACAGGCTCCATTGAATAAATGGAGGGGGGACTGTATGAAAACACAAAAAAATAATCGGAATAGGCGCACACTGCACCTTTGTATAGCAGTTGCGGTAGTACTATCTATGACTATGCTGATTTCTGCGTTTAACCCAAGCGCAGATTCGGCAAATGGGGTTTGGTACGTTGACGAAAACGGCAGCGTAAAATCACATGACACCACATTCTTACCCAGTGCGGGCGGAGAGCTAAATGACAAGACCACTAGTGGTGGCTGGTATTCTATTGATATAAGCAAAGCAACACCAGGAGGTAGAGATGAAGTCAGTAAGGTCGATAATCTCTATGCATTTGGTATGAAACCCATAACCATCAGAGGGGACGTAAAAATCATCATCCTGCAAAGGAACGTTATACAAGTGAACGGCAGTGGACCCACCATCACCATCACGGAAGGCAGCAGTCTGACAATCTACAATGGAATAAGTGACCAAGGATCTAAGCTGACGAAAGATATGGAAGGCCTGATCGACTCCGCCGGTCACATTGAGATCAAAGCTGGCGGCACTTTTAAAAATTATTCTCGTATGGTGACCAATGAACCTATTAACATGGCCGGTAATGGCGGCACGATCTATAATTATGGTTTAATCCATAATTACGGGAGCTGCATAAATATCGCCACCGGCACCAGTAACAATACTGTCTACAACTATGGTACAATGACGACGGAGCACTCTTCCCATGTTGCCATCAGTGCGACTTCTGCAGTGAACCTTTTCAATTACAAAACGATCGAGGGCGATGTCAATCTGTCCAACGGCGCCAATAACGTTACGCTCGGCGCCGGCAGCGAGATCAAGGGCAACTTCAATATCGGCACAGGAAACTCAACACTCACTCTCACAGATGGTCTTAAGGGATCGCCGTTGCTTACCAAATCTCCAGTAATAATCAGTGGTTCCAACAGCATCGCGAACATCGGCAACAAGACCGCTACGATAAAGGTTGATACAAGCGGACTTTCGCCCAAAGATACCTCTATTGTACTGATAAAAGCAACAGCAGCAAAACAGATCAACTGTACGCCTTATAACAGCTTTTTTGATAAAGACTCATACCGTTTCACTTTCAAAGTGGAAAATAAGCAGCTGATAGCCGCGATTTCTCCTGTCATATTTGATCTTATATACAATCTGAACGGCGGAGAACGCGGCGGCAACACCGCCAATGTGACGGTTGAGAAACTGCTTCAGGGCACATACAATCTGGATCTCACCGACGTGACCCATGGATTGGACAGTGGATGGAATGTTCTGTTCTTGGGCTGGACATCTGACTCCGTCGCTCTCGGCAAAATATACGGAAGCGGCGATAAAGTACCAACGATGACAAATAAAGCGACCATCTCGAACGCGGACGTGACCGTCTACGCCCTGTGGTCCTATGACAAGAACAGCAACGGCATACCGGATGTTAATGAGAAAGAATACACTCTCACCTACAATCCGAACGGCGGAGAACTCACCGGCAGCACCGACAGTGTTAAGGTAGTGGATAAACTGCTTCCGAACAAATACACGCTGAATCCCCCCGCCGTGACCCATGGCAAGAACAGCGGATGGAATGTTCTGCTCATGGGCTGGACATCTGACTCCGTCGCTATCGGCAAAATATACGGAAGCGGCGATAAAGTACCAACGATGCCAAATGAAGTGACCATCTCGAACGCAAACGTGACCGTCTACGCCGTATGGTCCTATGACAAGAACAACAACGGCAAGCCTGACGTATACGAAAGCGAATATACTCTCACCTACAACCTGAACGGCGGAGCACGCGGCGGCAATACCGGCAACGTGACGGTCGGGAAGTTGCTTCCGGACACGTACACGTTGGATCTCACCGGCGTGACCCACGGCAAGAAAGATAAATGGGACGTTCTGTTCATCGGCTGGACCCTTGACGCCGGCACTCTCGGCCAAATATACGGGAGCGGCGACACAGTCCCGGTGAGGCCAAATAATGTGACCATCTCGAATGCGAACATGACCGTCTACGCCGTATGGTCTTATGACAAGAACGGCAACGGCATACCCGACACAAGCGAAAGCGAACACAGTATCATCTACAACCTGAACGGCGGCAACCAAAATGGCAAACCTGGCGATATTACAGAGGGGAACAAGCTTCCCGGTGCATACCTGCTGAACCAGACCGTGGATCATGACAAGGTGATCCAAGGCGCTGACAAATGGGCCGTTCTGTTCCTGGGCTGGACCCTTGACAGCAGCACATATCGGAAGAGAAAAGGTCGGAGCTCCAGGGACCCTAAGGGGACACATAGGCCG